>JALSQM010000098.1 GCA_026985385.1 Acidilobaceae archaeon
TGCAGAGGCTCGGCCTCTAGAGCTTCCCGGGTGGCACGCATGAGCGGAGATCGAGGCGCCTCTCAAAGCGCGGTGGACCCCCGAGCCGCACGCAGTGTTGTAGAGCGTGTAATGAATGAGGTGTTTAAGGTAGTTATTGGAAAGAGAGACGTCGTAGAGATGCTGATAGCATCGCTAATCGCGGCGGGCCACGTTATCCTAGAGGGTGTGCCTGGGGTAGCTAAAACCACTATCGCAAGGGCCCTCGCATCCGCCACGGGGCTCGAGTGGAGGCGTATACAGTTCACGCCAGACCTCCTACCCGCGGATATCATAGGTACAATGGTTTATGACCAGAGGACGGGCGAGTTCAAGTTCAGGAGGGGCCCCATATTCGCGAATATAGTACTGGCAGACGAGATAAACAGGGCCAGCCCCAGGACCCAGAGCGCCTTCCTAGAGGCCATGCAGGAGAGGCAGGTAACCGTGGAGGGGGTTACATACAAGCTCCCCGAGCCCTTCATGGTGATAGCCACGATGAACCCGATAGAGTTCGAGGGAGTCTTCCCCCTACCGGAGGCCCAGCTCGACAGGTTTATAGCCAAGATCATAGTAGGCTACCCGACAAAGGAGGAGCTAGTCGAGATAGTTAGGAGGATAGACTACATAGAGGAGTGGCCCGTGGAGCCCGTGGCGTCGAGGGATGAGATACTCTCCCTGATTAAATCGGCGCGGAGCGTCTATATAGACGATGTAGTACTCGAGTATATAGCTGAAATAGTCGAAGCGACTAGGAGCCACCCCCTCGTCCGCCTAGGCGGCTCGCCGAGGGCGGCGATAGCCCTCGCAAAGCTCTCCCGGGCACTTGCTCTGATGGAGGGTCGATCCTACGTCATACCAGACGATGTGAAAAAGGCGGCGTTCCCAGCCCTCCGCCATAGGGTGCTATTGAAGCCCGAAGCGGAGATCGAGGGTGGAATAACACCCGACGATGTGGTAGACCAGGTGCTCCGCAAAGTGCCGACTCCAAGCCCTCCGACGAGGCTTGAATAGGTGCGTGGCCATGGAGGAGTCTCAGCCTACGGGCGTTATGGTGACTTGGAGGTTCTACTCGATACTCCTGGCTGCCTCAGCGCTTACAGCGGCCTACGTCTATGTGAAGGGTGAGGATCCAGGGCTGCTAGCCGCTGCCTCAGCGCTTCTTGGCGTGGCGCTGGGCTCTTACCTATACGCTAAAGCCTCCTGGAACTCTGTCATGGCACTGAGTGCTCGGAGGATCCTCCCCCCAGGTGTTGTCGAGGGGAGGGTTTTCAATGTTAATGTGGTACTCGAGAATAATAGCTTGATACCACTGCTTGCACTCGAGGTAGCTGATAGCCCACCGGCCCTCTTCAGGGTGGAGACCCCCCCGTCAACCCTGGCTGTCCTCCCCCCGCGCGCTCGGCTGGCCCTGGAGTATAGGCTCGTACCCGTAGCTGGTAGGCACAGCTTCGGCCCGCTGACCCTGATAGTGAGGGATCCTCTAGGCCTCGTGGTTGGCAGGGCCGTCCTTGACTCTGTCGAGCAATCCGAGGTCAGGGTACTCCCTAAGGCGGCCTACTCTCTGGCACTCAAAATGGCTGCCTCGGCGGTACCCTACATGGGAGTCTCCTCCAGGAAGAGGGGGTGGGGTACAACATTCTACTACCTCCGCGAATACAGCGAGGGCGACGAGCTCAGATCTATAGACTGGAGGGCCCTGGCCAGGCTCGGCAAGTTCTATGTGAAGGTCTTCGAGGCTGAGGAGGCCCTAAAGGTTCTCCTCGTAGTCATAGTTGACAGGGGGATGCTCTACGGCCCCTACGGCTCTACAATGTTCGAAGACTCGCTCAGGGTTGCCGCGACATTCTCCATCTACCACCTCGCCAGGGGTGACAGCGTTGATATCCACGTCTACAGCGGCGACGGGAGGCGCTACTCGCAGTCAAACCTTAGGGGTAGGGGTTCAATCCCCTGGGCTTTGAGGATTCTAGCCAGCGTAGCGCCTCCAACGCCTGAAGGGCCCACGCTGGAGGATGCGAGGAGGTTCCTCTTCAGGGAGCTGCCAGCTCGCCTAGAGGCTGGGGGGTACTACGCAGTATTAGTCACGGGCCTCGAGGATGCCCCCTCGATGCTGGCTAGCAGGGATGCAGCCTTCCTGTTACGTAGGACCATAGGCGGCCTCCTTGTGCACCTCTACAAGCCAGCGTACAGTAGTGCCCCAACGTCTAGCGTGCTGGAGAGGGTTGCAAGGGCTAAGGAGGTCCTCGAGAGTACTTGGAGGTTCAGAAGCATGTTGAAGCCACTCAACTACGAGTACATCGCGGTGGGGCCCTCAACTAGGATAGAGGCGGTGTTGAGGGGTGTCATCCTCCATGGTGGGAGGCGCTCCTAGGGGCACTGCTAGCTCCCGGATAGTAGCCTATATAGTGAAGGCGTTTAGCATTGTTTTCGGCTCGATCCTACTCTTCGAGGGCGCTAGCTGGGTTTCGAGGGCTCTGCCCTCAAGGCTTCTGGCCCCGAGGAGTCTAGAGGTGGCCCTAGCCTTCGTGGGGGCTGTAATCCCTCTCTTTGGTGTGTCATATGCTTACCCGGCGATAGTGGCGTCGCTCGGGCTATTAGCGTATGCCTGGGGAGTTAAACCGGTCAACCTTCCGGCACTAGTGGCTGTCTCCCTGATAGTCTCAGCGGCCGACTTCTATTCATCGAGGCTGTTGAGGGCTAGGAGCTTCAAGGCGGCTAGGGCGTCGCTGACCGGCTGGGCGCTCCTAGTCGCCCTCCCCATGGGGGCTCTCGGGGTCTCGTCTCTAGCCATGGTAGCTCTCGACGTGACCTTCGTTAAGTCCCTGCTCTCCGTAGTGACTAGGATGCCATACACGTTGAGGGAGTTCTACACTGTGCTGCTGAGTACGAGGCTCGGCCTAGCAGCCCTAGTAGCCGTGGTGGTAGCCGTTGCTGTTAGGGCGGTATACTGGGTCGTCAGTCCCCTCCTCGAAGCGGCTACTGCCAACCCTAGATCCGCCTTGAGCGAGTTGAGGTCGCTCCTCGCATCAGAGATTGAGTCGGGCATCATAGGAGGCGGGGAGGCGGAGAGGTACATCGCCGCCGCGGCATCGTCGTTCCTCTCGCTCCTCCTACTCCCACTTATAGCGGCGCTCGCCAGCCTTGTCAAGGAGCTAGTTCCCATTCAGGGTAGCCTAGGGGGGCTTGTGGCTGTCATACTCTCTATAGCGGTATACGCTTTATCATGGGATATCCTGAGGATAGCGTCTAAGCGTATCGCACCCAAGGGCTATGCCGATATAGAGGCGGCGGAGAGCCGGGCTGGCCCCCTCCCAAGCGGTGACCCCGCGCTCGCGGCGTTGAAGGCTGCTGGGAGGCGCGTGGCGCTGGGAGTCGCCGCCTCTCTGATAGCTGGGCTGGTAATAGTAGCGGTACTTTACATCATCGAGGGCGGCCTCGGCTATCCAACCCTGATACAAGGCTTAAAGGCTGCCCTCCACAGGCAGCCGGTAGGCGGGCTACCCGCGGTCTTAGAGGCCTACGCCAGATCCTATGATAGGTACCTCTCAAACTATATCCACAGCCTTGACTCGTTGCTGGCCACGCTCATAAGACTTCTCTGGGGGCATTAGTGGGGGGCGCGTGCATGGGTGAGGGGCAGGGCTGTGGGAGTGTTGCGATGATAGTAGCGGCTGTGGTGGCAGTCGTCTCTCTGGGTGGCAGCATATTCTTCCTGGTAGAGGCTGTCGGACTACTGGCGGCGCAGCCCCCGCGTGTGACGGCATCGATAATGTCTGCAATTGTAGGGTTGGCCCTATTATCGGCTGCAACTACTATTGCGAGAGTACTACTCCTAGCCAGGGCTGCAAGTAGGGGGTGAGGGTTGATGCGGCCCCGAGGGGCCCTCGGTCCAGGGTTCGACCCGCCGCATCCTCCCCGCTCGGAAGCGGCAGAGCCCCCTCCTCGGGCCCTAGGCTCTAGCTGTGGTGGTCCGGGTTGTTAAACGCTCCAAGCGTGCTCCGCGAGGGAGTGGTATACGAGTTCATAGCGTGGCCCTGCGGCTATAGGTACACGACCCCCCTCGGCCTGAGGTGGGGTAAGCCGCCGACGGCTAGGGTGTACTCCTCCACTAGGCTATACGGGATCCTGCGCTCCGGTGGGGTGGAGAAGCTTCTACTATACTCGCCCGTCGATCCGGAGGATTTCATAGATAGTATACTCCACACTCTAGAGGAGGAGTTGGACCAGCGTGCATGCAGGCCCCCGAGACCCTTCACGGTGGCTGTAGAGTGCAGGCCGGTGATAGCCTCGGAGGGGCCGGGCTACATTGACATAGAGTGCCCTGGAACCGTGGAGAGCGGCGTGGCTGTCCCATACACTCGGCTCTACGGAGGTATAGTTGAAGCCCTAGTGGTTGCTAGCAAGGAGGGGGCGGGCGTTGTCGGTAGGGAGTTCGCTGAGGCTTGCCTGCAGTGCGCGCTCTACAGCGCGGAGAGAGGCGGGCGATCGAGGGCTCTGGAGCTGTCGGACAAGCTGCAGGCCGCCATCAAGCGTTTACGCGGCGCTAAAGGTCTCAGCTAGGCTCTATCACCTGCTAGTAGAGCGGGAGACCCGTTACCCCCCATACAGGGAGAGGGAGAGTATAGAGGGCCTAGTGAGGCTCCTCGGCGTCTCCTGTGAGTCCCTATGCTCGGCGCTCTGGAGGCTCCACTCCATAGTTAGTGGGTCGAGAGCGTGCGTGGTGACCCCAGGGGGGGAGCCCGAGTTAGCCCTCGAGGGGTGCGACGTACTAGTTATCGCGGACTCCGCGGTGAGGGGTATAACTGGGATCCCTAGTGGGGCTCTAGTCATGGTTACAGACCTCGACGCCGGCTATGAGGCTATGCTCCGCCTACCCGCTTACCGGGCCGTGTTGATCCACGCTCACGGCGATAATAAGTGGCTCCACGGCGTAGCCCCAGCACTAAAACAAGCATCGCATGGCAACTACGTGGTTACAGGCCAGGTCGAGGTGGCGCCGGGCACCCCAGCCCTTGCACCCTTCGGCTTCACTGACGCCGATAGGGCCTTCCTATTAGCCGCGGCCCTGGAGGCGTCCGCAATAGAGCTATCGTGGCGCCCGACGCCAGTACTAAAGCCTTGGTCCGACCCGGCTGTTAAGGCGCTCAAGATGAGCCTGGCTCTACGGCTCATAGAGTCATATGCGCAGAGCTTGGGTTACGAGTGCACCAGCTCCTCACCGGAATGAGATGAATGAGAGCGTAGCATTACTAGTGCGAATGGAAAATGTAAAGCATAAGTAGGAGGTAGGACCTCTATACATGTGGTGCCTGCAGCCCATGGGGACTCCTAAGCTGCGCCTAACCCCCCTCTCTCGCATAATGAGGGAGCCCGTAACCATAGGAGCTGAGGAGCAGGCTACTAAGGCCCGCAAGCTCATGAGAGATACAATGGCGCGTGTAATAGTTGTTGTAGACGATCGCGGTAAGCTGCTTGGCTGGTTGAAGAGGACTTCAATACTATCAATATCGAGCACGAAGAGTGAGGCACTCGTCAAAGATATCATGGAGGATCCGCCCTTCAGCCTCTCAGACAACAGTACTGTGGGTGACGCGTTCAAGTTAATGAGAAAATATGACGAGTGGTACGGGGTCGTCGTTGGCCCCACCCGCGAGGTTTTGGGTATAGTGGGCATGGAGGACATTGTTAGATTGGGACTCGAGGAGGCCAGGGAGAAGCTCGAGAATGCTAAGGTCTCCGATTACATGACGAGAAGTGTCGTATACGTTAAACCCGACGATTTCATATCGAGTATATGGAGGCTAATGCAGTCGCTGGGCTATGCAGGCCTACCGGTAGTGAATGAGAGGGGGAGGCTCGTAGGCATTATAACCCAGTATGACCTCATAAAGAAGGGATACACCCGCATAGAGTTGGAGTCCGAGTCCGGCCCGAGACCCGGGGCTAGGGTACGCGATGCGATGACTCACAGTGTAGTGCACGTCTACCCCTGGACCCCCCTCTCGGAGGTGGCCGAGTTAATTGTTGAGAGGGGATTCGGGAGGATACCCGTGGTTGACGGGCCCCGGACCCGCGCGTTGATAGGCGTCATAGATAGAGAGGATGTAGCTCGTGCTGTTTTAGAATTAGCTTGAGACCCCATGGGGGTGAGCCCTGTGTCGAGGCGTGGAGGTGCATCGCGGAGGCCCCCACCTAAGAAGCCCCATGTGGCGGTTTCCCCCCGGCTGAGGGTAACTAGAGGGCCGCCGAGAGCGCCTAGAAGACCGGAGGGCGTGAGGTGGCTTAGGAGCGATGGTTCCCCAAATTGGAGCCAGAGACTGGCACTGCATAGGGGAGAGGTATCCGAGTATGCTTCAAGGCCAGCAATAAGTGTAGCGCCGTCCTCGACTATTCTGGAAGCCGCTGAGTTAATTGCGGAGAAGAAGGTCAGAGGGTTGACGCTGTCAGACGCAAAGGGGTACCTGCGAGGTATAGTGATGGCTACTGATATAGTTAACTATCTCGGCGGGGGCGAGTACTTCGAGATAGTGAAGAGGAGGTATGGAGGAAACATCTTTGGGGCTTTAAGGGACGAGAGAGTCTCTTCGATAGCGAATCCATCGCCGCTCTATATATACACGACATCTACCTTAATGGATGCAGTCAAAACAATGGTTGTCGAGGGAGTGGGCTTCCTACCCGTGATTACCGAGGAGGGTGTATTGTACGGTGTAATTACGGAGCATGACGTAGTTAGAACCTATCTCAGCGAGGCGTATCTAGGCGTTAAAGTGTCAGAGATAGCGTCGCGGAACATTGTAGGCGTAAACATAGAGGATCCCATAAGGAAGGCTGCAGAACTCATGGTCAGGCATGGCTTCAGAAGACTCGTCGTACTCGGATCGGATAACAGCATAAAGGGTATAGTGACCGCGAAAGACTACGTAGCCTTCTTCGGGAGTCATAGGGCCTTCGACCTCGTGACAACAGGCGATATCGAGGAGGTACTTAAGACTCCTGTCTACGAGATCATGGAGTCGGGGATTGTGACCCTCCGAGCCGACGCCGACGTCTCGGAGGCCGCGAGGTTAATGAGGGATAACAATGTGAGTAGCATAATCGTAGTCGACGAATCCGATAACGCTGTTGGCTTGTTGACGGAGAGGGACGTCATGATAGCAATAGCCTTGGAGAGGGGTGCTAAGTAATGGCCCCAAGGGTATCTTCTTATATGACCCCCGACGTCGCCGTAGTAACACCAAATGATTCGCTTGCACACGCGCGCAGGATCATGCTGAGAAGAGGCATTAGCAGGCTCGTAGTGGTAGATGAGAACGATAACACCAGGCCTGTGGGGGTACTCACAATAACGGACATGGTGGAGGCCCTCCTAGGCAAGCACGCTCATAGGCCCATAGAGTCGATAATGGTGAGGGAAGTCTACACTCCAGATCCGATAGTGATAGAGTCGACGAGGACGATAAAAACAGCGGCATCGCTGATGCTCAAGCATAAGATAGGGGGGTTACCGGTAGTCACCTCTGAGGGAAGGCTTGTAGGTATAATAACGAGGCACGATGTGACTAGGGCGTTCGCGGAGAGATACAGGGGCACGTACCGCGTGAGCGATGTAATGAGGAGGGACTTCACGAGAGCTGTCAGAGGCCATAGCATTTACCACATCGCCAGACTCCTCATGGCGGATCCCGCTGGTAAAGTGGTAGTACTTGACGGGGATAAACCAGTGGGAGTCATAACTAAGAGGGATCTAGCCTTTGCAAGCATACCACTTTTGGGGAAGAATTTCCGCTTCTACAAGGTTAAGACCGTTGATAGATATCGCGACAAAATAGTCGGACTCAGAATATACACGGTCCCCATAGCTGAGGACATAATGACGTCGAACCCACTAACTATTAGGGAGGAAGCGGACGCAGCCGAGGCAGCCGATATAATGGTTAAGGAGGATATAGGCATCCTACCCGTGGTCAGCGAGTCGGGCTCGATTAAGGGGGTACTGACAAAGCTTGAGATACTAGAAGCGGTGGCGAAGTCGTGATTACCCCCTTACCTCTTACCCTCCTGTGAACTGTTACCCCACACTATCTTTTTCACAAACTCCCTAGCGTCAAACACTTCTAGATCCTCGTAGCCCTGCCCCACTCCCAAGTAAAGTATAGGCTTTCTAATCGTAGCTGCAACTGATAACGCGGCGCCGCCTTTCACGTCTGCATCGGCCTTAGTTATAATTACACCGTCAACCCCCACTCCCTCGTTGAACATCCTTGCCTGCTCGACCGCATCATTCCCCGTTAGCGCGTCGACAACCAGAACCCTTAGATCGGGCTTGGATACCCTCACAATCTTCCTAAGCTCGCCCATGAGGTCGTAGTCGGTATGCATCCTACCAGCTGTGTCTACTAGAACTAAGCAGTGATTCCTAGCCTTAGCGTATTCTATGGCGTCATAGGCGACACTAGCAGGATCGGATCCATACCGCCCGGTTATTATAGGCACCCCGAGCCTCTCGGCGTGGTAGGCCAGCTGCTCCTGGGCGCCCGCTCTGAACGTGTCGGCGGCAGCGAGGACCGGCGTTACGCCGAGTCTCTTAGCTCTATACGCTATCTTTGCTATACTAGTAGTCTTCCCGACACCGTTAACTCCAAGGAACACAACGACGTAGGGTCTTCCCCCAGGCGAGCACCTCGCCCGGGCCTCCTCTGGTATATCCAGACCCCCCTCCCCTAATACCTCATATATCACCTCCGCCAGAACCGATCTTATATGATCTTCGAGCTTAACGCTCCTCGGGATCTTGGAGCCCACAAGTCTCCCCGCGAGCCTTTCCACGATCTCCTCAGCCACGTCATAAGCTACCTCGGCCTCAATGAGCTCCAGTTTTATCTCCTCCATTACATCCTCTATATCGGATAGCTTTATCTCCCTCAGCGCCGCTGCCTCCCGCACACTCCGAGCTAGGCTCGAAACCGCCCTTGAAAGGGCGGAGCGTAGCTTGCCGAACAATTCGGCTCTAACCTCCCCTAGAAGGGGTCTTCCCGGCTCTCGCTTGCTCGAGGAGCGCCTGGAGGGTAGCCCTATACCTCTCGTAGAGGTCGCTGTATTCCCTAATCATCTTACTAACCGCGGATAGCTGGTTTAGCAGCCCCCTCTCCTTCGAGGAGAGGGTATCCAACGCCTTGGCTGCGTCGACCTCCGCGTAGTAGCCCAGGCCTAGGGCTACTATGAATTTATCGTTCTCAGCTATCTCGACGAAGCCGAAACTGTTAAGCTGGGGGTCTAGCGGCACGAGTATACGGCCCCTCTGAAGCCTTACTATGGCATCGATGCTATCCTTAGCCCTCCTAACGGCCTCTAGGGCAACAGCTATCTGGCCCTCAGCCTCCCTTAGCTTGGCTATTTCCTCGGCTATAGCCTGCATCTGAGCGTAGAGGGCATTTACGTCGATTACTACTCCTTTCT
>JALSQM010000099.1 GCA_026985385.1 Acidilobaceae archaeon
GCCGTAGGCCGGCTCCCCCAAGCCCCTGAGGAGGCCCTTGACGGCAAGCTCCCCGGCCTGCTGGGCCTTGAAGCAGGCCCAGTTGTGGTCGCCGCGCTCGGCGTCAGCCCGAGCCGATTCTAGGGTTCTCAGGGCCGACCTCAGCCATCTCTCGTACTCCCTGGCGTCTAGCATGGAGGCCCCCTGGGGCTGCTAGCCCCTGAAGAACCTCCTGAGGATCCTGACGAACTCCGGCATGATCCTCGTCTGAACTAGTACCTCTGCGGGGCCCTCGACCTCCACTACTAGCCCCTCGCCGCCGAAGACCAGGGTCTTGAGGCCCCCAACCTTGGTTATCCTATACCTCGTCGAGGCTGGCATTGCAACGAAGTGGAAGTTATCAATTATAACCCTCTCACCCGGGGGGATCTCCACCTTCTCGAGGGCCCCGTAGGCGTTAACCCAGACGGTGCCAACCCCCGAGGCCTTGAGCCAGACCAGCTCCCCCTCGGCTAGTAGTCCCCTGAGCCCCCTCCAGGCGACTGAGACGTCTACCCTGCCGGTGTGGGCTAGGTAGCTGGAGTCCTGTATTATCCACTCGTCACCCCTCAGCTCCACAGCCTCTATGTCGCCGGGTATAGGTGGGACGAGCCATATCTCCCCGGGCCCCCGGGCCCGGTAGGTGTTTAGGAAGAAGCTCTCCCCGCCAGCTATGCTGCGGAGGAGCCCCTTGAGTAGCCCCCCACTCTTCGTCTCAACCTCTATGGGCCCCCTGATCAGCATCATAGCCCCGGGCTCCGCCGTGACGGACTCGCCCATGTCGAGTTTAACCTTGAGGACCGGGAATGCAGGCCCCTTATCTATCCTCCACTCCAAGAGGATGCACCGCCCTCCAAGCTAGAGAAGGGGGATAATAAGGAGGCCGCCATTAAAGGAGCCGCCAGCCCCGCCCTCGGGCAGAGGCGCCTCTGGGGGGCGGTGGCCGCTTGGCGGTTCAGTGGCTCAGGCTCGTGGTTCTAGACGATAACGAGGGGGCCCCGGGCCTTGTTAACGAGTGGGGTTGGAGCGTCTACCTGGAGTCCCCAGCGTGGAGGGCCATATTCGACGCCGACACCAGCCCCCGCGTGGTAGAGTATAACGCCTCCGAGCTCGGGGTTGACCTATCCTCCCTCGACTGGGGCTTCCTGAGCCACCACCACTACGACCACAAGGGGGGCTACCCCGCGGTGGCGAGGGCCAGGCCGGGCCTCAGGGTCTACGTGCCCCCGGGTGAGACAGGCGACATGAGGGGCTGGGGCCTAGATCCCGTGATCGTCAGGGAGCCGGGCCGGGTGGAGGAGGGCGCCTACACCACGGGCCCCCTACACTCGGGGTGGTGGGGGGTCGAGGAGCAGGCCCTTGCAGTGGAGGTCGAGGGGCTGGGCCTCGTAGTGATAGTAGGCTGCAGCCACCCGGGCGTTGACAGGCTAGCCGAGGCCGCCGCCAGGGCCGCGGGTGGGGAGAGGGTGGCGCTAGTCATAGGGGGCTTCCACGGCCCAAGCACCAGAACCCTCGACAGGCTAGCGGCGATAGCCGATAAGATATGCCCGACACACTGCAGCGGCGACGAGGCCAAGCGCTACGTGAGGGAGAGGTACCCCGACAAGTACTGCGGGGCGCGCACGGGTACAATACTCAAGATAACGGGTGGAGGCATGGAACACGAGAGGCTCTAAAACATGGAGAACGAGGCCCTCACCCCCGGGAGGGGTCGGCCCGCTGAAAGCTCCACACAGCCCCCGGGACTGGGGCTCGGTGGCTGCGGCCTCCAAGTTAAGGCCCTACGGGGCACGCTTTAGACCCTTACCCGAGCACCCCGGGAGCTAGGCGGTTCCGGGTGAGGCTCTTGGGAGGGCGTTGAGGTGCTGGTGGAGAGTAAGGTATTAGTCCTCCCGCTTCCAGGTAGAGAGTGGCTTGAGGGCTGAGAGCCTCCAGGCAAACACCCCCCGTGCATGGGTTCATCGAGGCAGGAGGGCGTTATCAGCTGTAGCCACCACCATACTCCTCATACTAGTGGCCGTGGGTGCCTCGGTGCTGCTCTACTCCTGGTTCTCCGGGGCTGCGGGGCATAACCCCGCGGCGGGGGAGGCCGAGCTATACTCCGCGGCTAGGGTGGAGGCCGTCCAGGTCAGGGACGGGTACCTCTACGTAGAGGTGCTCAACATAGGCAAGGCCACCCTAAGCCTCAGGGGGAGTAGCGCCTTCCTAGTA
>JALSQM010000100.1 GCA_026985385.1 Acidilobaceae archaeon
CTGAGGGGGTGCCGGTGTGGACCTCTACCCCCTCCTAGTATTTGTAGCCCCGATACCCTCACTCGCAGTCGCCGCCGTAGCTTACAGATCCATATACCCCCGTGAGAGGCTGGAGGAGGCCATAGCCATCGTGAAGGAGTACCAGGAACTGAGGGCGATGGGTAGGAGCAAGAGGATCCTCAGGAGGCTCCGCAGCCTAGAGCCAAGCTACAGGCACGCTAGAGGCGTCCT
Source organism: Acidilobaceae archaeon (assembly GCA_026985385.1). Classification (GTDB taxonomy): domain Archaea; phylum Thermoproteota; class Thermoprotei_A; order Sulfolobales; family Acidilobaceae; genus Calypsonella. The sequence continues at coordinate 232 of JALSQM010000100.1, forward strand.
CTTAAGGGCGAGCCTCGTTAAGATGCTATTCATCCTGTCCATGTACATGGCTACGAGTCTAACGCTAGCAGCCCGATACGCCTTCCCCTCGCCGGCCCGCATCCCCCTCATAACGATAGAGCACGGTGGAACACCCTATATCCACGCCCTCTTCATACACTTCCTAGGCTACCTCTACGCCCTCGTATTGTTCCGCGACACGCTCTTATAGCCTCAACACAGGGAGGAGCCGCGGGGGGCGCAGGCATGGTACGCCCGGCTCTGAGGAGTAGGAGCCTGAGGAGGGTGCACAGGAGAACCCCGGGAGGGAGGAATGTAGTCCACTACGAGCGCAGGAGACCCGGCCCGGCCAGGTGCGCCAGGTGTGGGAGGCCCCTCAACGGGGTCCCGAGGCTTAGGCCCTCCAAGCTACGCGCCCTGCCAAAGACGGCTAAGAGGCCGGAGCGGCCCTATGGTGGTGTGCTTTGCGCGGCTTGTCTAGCAGAGCTACTGAGGGAGCAGATAAGGAGGATGGCGAGCGCCTCCCAGTAATAGTAGTATCAGGCTCCCCGGGCAGCGGTAAGAGCACTATAGCACGCGCACTCGCCGAGAGGCTAGGGCTACGCTACCTCTATACGGGGGACATCTTCAGGTCCCTAGCGAGGAGCCTCGGTGTAAGCGTTGCCGAGCTGGGTAGAATAGCTGAGAGGGATCCCAGCATAGACCTAAGGATAGATAAGAAGACCCTCGAGGAGGCGAAGAGGGGGGGAGTAGTAATTGACAGTCACCTGGCGGGCTGGGTGCTCGCAGGCATAGCCGACTTCTCCGTGTACCTAAAGGCCCCCCTGGCGGTGAGGGTCAAACGAGTGGCGGGCAGGGAGAAGACCAGTCTCTCGGAGGCCCTAATGGACATCGTGGGGAGGGAGGAGAGCCAGTGGAGGAGGTTCAAAGCGCTCTACGGCTTCGATATAACTGATCTCAGCGTCTTCGATCTAGTCATAGAAACGAGCAACTACGAGCCGGAGGAGATCGTGGAGATAATTATCAACTCCCTCCCGAGGAGGGTTAAGGCTAGGCTACACAGATGAAAAGCGTTGGGGGACTCGGAATCCCTAGCCCCCCCAAGACCTCCTAGGGGGGCACGGTTCCCTGGGGCCTGCCGTATTGCTTAGAGTCTAGTTTAAAAGCCTCGCCGCACGCATAACCCGGGATCCTTGGGGGGCGTCTTGGGCTTAAAGGTGTACATCGAGACCTACGGGTGTGCGCTGGCGCGCTTCGACAGCGCTATAATGGCCTCCGTGCTGGAGGAGAGGGGCCACGAGGTCGTGGGGGATCCCTCCAGTGCTGACGTGCTCATAGTTAACACTTGCGCCGTTCGCCTCGACACGGAGCAGAGGATAGTTAAGAGGCTCGTGGAGATACAGAGGATCTACCCAGGCAAGAAGCTCATAGTGGCGGGCTGCCTAGCCGCGGCGAGACCCGGGCTCGTGAGGCGGGTAGCCCCCAGGGCTAGCCTGGTGTCGCCGCAGAACTCCTCTAGGGTCTGGATAGCTGTTGAGAGCCCGGCCAGGGTCTTCATGCTTGGCGGGGAGAGGGATACGAGTAGAATGCCCTCGCCACGTGTTGAGTGGGCTGTTGGAACAATCATGATCCAGGAGGGCTGCCTGGGCAACTGTAGCTTCTGCCTGACAAAGAAGGCTAGGAAGAAGCTGAAGAGTTACCCGCCGGAGCTGGTGGTGGAGGCGGTTAAGAGGCTCGTAGAGCTGGGGGCCAGGGAGATCAGGCTCACGGGCCAGGACACGGCTGCCTACGGGTTCGACCTACCGGGTAGGCCTAGCCTCGCGGATCTTGTTGGGGAGATACTCGATAGGGTTCCAGGCGATTACAGGATTAGGATAGGCATGATGACCCCCGAGCAGGCCATGCGCATAATCGACGATTTAATAGAGGTGTACGCGGATCCTAGGGTCTACAAGTTCTTCCACATACCAGTGCAAAGCGGCTCGGATAGGGTTTTGAAGATAATGAACAGGAAGTACACGGTATCAGACTATATCGGACTCATCGAGGGCATTAGGGCGCGGTACCCCGACTCCTTAATCGCCACCGATATAATAGTTGGCCACCCCGGCGAGGGAGAGGAAGACTTCGAGTTGACCCTGGATCTCGTGAGGAGACTAGAGTTTGATAGGGTACACGTCGCACAGTACACGATTAGACCGCACACTAAGAGCGCTGCCATGCCCCAGCTGCCTGATAGCGTGAAGAAGGAGAGGAGCAGGATCCTCATGAAGCTCGTCGAGGAGATAGGGCTCAAGAGGCATAGGAGGTACGTCGGCACCCTTCAGAGGGCGCTAGTCGCCGGCAAGGCCTATAGGCCAAACAGTGTCCTGGCAAGACTGGATAACTACTACCCAGTCATCCTCCCAGGCGACGCCGGGGTGACTCCCGGCGAGTGGGTGACTGTTAGGATAGTGGATGCGACATTCTACGACCTGAGGGGGATCCCCACGGGGGCTCGGGGCGGCTACGGCGAGCAGGGCGTCATGAGCCCATCGACCAGTATAGCGGCCCCGGAGAGGTAGTCGGTCGACTCTATAATCGAGGCCGCCAGCTCGCCGAGCTCCCTGGGGTCGCCAGCCCTCCCTAGGGGGCTGCGGCCCACGACCTCCCTCCTCCACACCTCCTCGGGGTCTACGCCGCGCCTGCGGGCTAGCTTCTCTATGGTAGCCCTGGCGCCGGGGGTGTCGTAGCTCCCTAGGAGCAGGACGTTCACCCTGAGCTTCTCCGGGTAAGACCTGCTCGCGAGCCTCGCCAACTTTACTAGGCCGGCCCGCGTTACATCGGCCACCACGAGGGGGGCCATGGGCTCTAGGTAGGTCGCGCTTGATACGAGTATAACACTGGCTTTGACTGGATTCCTCTCTACTAGCAGCCTGAGCACTGTAGCCGTGGACGCAAGGTAGAGTGAGGAGGCCTCAAGCCAGTCCTCCCACCCGGCCTCGGTTAAGGTGCAGGGCTCGCAGGTCGGGTTACCATAGCTCATCACGACAGCCTCAAGCCCTCCCAGGGCATCGATAGCGCTCGATACCACCCTCACTACATCCTCTCTAACCCTAAGATCCCCGGGCGCCACTACTACCCTGGAGGCGCCGGCGGAGCGCAGGGACTCAGCAGCTCTCCTGAGGCCCTCGACCCCCCGAGCTGATATTACGAGCTCGTACCCACGCCTAGCCAGTGCCTCGGCTATAGCGTAGCCGATCCCCCTAGAAGCCCCCGTCACTAGGGCCCTCCTCGAAGCAGTCAAGGAGGCCGCACCCCTAGAGGGCGGCTGGCAGCGAGGATTACATTAAGGTGGGAGGAGAGGCCTACTCCCTCCGGGTGAGCACGATCTCGATGGCTGAGACCCTCCTCTTCCTCCCCTCCTCACCCTCTATCTCCTCACTGTATATCTTCACGTCTCTTATCTCGACATCTTTCAGCGTCGATCTAACGCGCTCGGCGGCGTCAACGGCCTTGCATATGTTCTTGCCGCGGGCCTTTATTATGACCTCGCTAGCCCCCTCCGTGAAGAGCCTTATGGCGGCTAACACGTAGTTCATGGTATCCTTACGCCCGACTAGGACAGCATTAGCCTGATATGGGGCCGACATACCCTGCCACCCACGCCATGCTGGGGCAGGGAGCAGGCATTTTTAAGTTCATGAAGGAAGCTATGCGGCCCCGAGAAACCCACGGGTTCATCGAAGCTCAGGCGAGCCCCTCACCCGGGAGCGGGGCGGGGCCTTCCGAGGCCTAGCAACCGCTGGCAGCGAGAATAATATTAAAAGCTAAGCGGCTACGGCTATAGAGGATAACCATGCAGGCAAGGCTAGAGCACAGGCTCTTAGTTTGCGCGAAAATATGGAACAAAAAGGGGGTGGAACCCGTTAATGATGGGTGCCTAGCGCGCTTCTGAGGGGCGTTATATCCATCCCCTTAGCTTCATGGCGCGGTAGACCCTGTCGACCGCTATGGCGTAGGCGGCGGCCCTCATGTTGTACTTGCTGGTGTCGAGCTTCTTCTGCCAGTAATCCCATACTGCGTGGAAGTTGTTCACCATCTTCTCCTCTAGCCTCGCCTTGGCCTCCTCCTCCCTTATCCAGCCTCCCATTCTGTTGTTGACCCACTCTATGTGGCTCATTATGACTCCTCCGGCGTTGGCGAGTATATCGGGCACCACTACTATCCCCTTCTTTGTCAGTATCGCCTCAGCCTCGGGTGTTGTGGGGCCATTGGCTGCCTCGACTATGGCCTTGGCCTTTATCCTGTCCGCGTTCTCCTCCGTTATGACATTCTCTATCGCCGCAGGCACTAGTATGTCTACGTCTAGCTCTAGTAGCTCCTCATTGGTTATCTTCTTCTCTATATCGGTGTAGTTGATTACACTGCCGGTCTCATTCTTAACCTTCTTCACATCATCAATCTTCAGACCCTTACTGTTGAATATGCCACCCTTACTGTCGCTGACCGCCACGACTATGGCTCCCATCTCGGATAGGAACTTAGCCGCATAGTAGCCGGCATTACCGAAGCCCTGAACGGCGACGGTTCTACCCTCAACGCCTCCGAAGAGCTTCTTAGCGACCTCCCTAGCCGCTATGGCGGTTCCATAGCCGGTGCTTATCACCCTAGTCTCGAGGCCGCCCAGCTCAACGGGCTTCCCAGTTACAACGCCGAAGTACTGGCCCCTCTTTATCCTGCTATACTCGTCGAAGTACCAGGACATGGTCTGCGGGTTCGTGTACACGTCGGGTGCGGGTATGTCCTGGTCGACCCCCACCACATCGGATATCGCAGCAAAGTATGCCCTGCTGAGCCTCTCCAGCTCGGAGGGGCTGAGCTTCTTCGGGTCAACCCTGATACCGCCCTTACCACCACCGTAGGGTAGCCCGGCTAGCGCGTTCTTCCAGGTCATCCACATGCTCAGAGCTATGACCTCGTTAACGTTAGTCTCCGGGTGATAGCGGACGCCACCCTTGTAGGGGCCGAGGGCGCTGTTGTGCTGGCTCCTCCATCCGATGAATGTTTTAATGCTCCCGTCATCCATCTTTATTGTGAGCCTCACCTGTATAAGCCTCTCGGGGACGGCCAGCATCTCATAGACCTCATCGCCGAGGCCGAGGAGGTCTATGGTCTGGCGCAGCTGCTTCTTAGCCTCCTCATAAGGGTCATGCGTCACAGACACTGCCCTCACACCGTGTAGATGGAACCTCCTATAACTATATAAACGTTAAGTCTCGAACATACATGATAATAGATTAGTGTAACTCTCGTGGGCTAAAGTTAACACATTAATTAAAGATCGTTTATACCTACACGTCCCTAGCGCTGGATGCAATAAGCATCTGTGATAGAAGAGCCCCCCGATCACAGAGCCGCTCACGGCGGCCTCACGGGGGTGTCGCGGGCCTCGATGCAGTAGGCCTCAAGACCTTTTAGGCCTTTCCAGTGGCAGGCACCGCGCACGGACTTCTAGGGTGGGCGCTTCTCTTGGCGGGGTGGTGTACGTGGCCGTCGTGGTGGGGATCCTAACGGATTTCGGGTGGGGCGTATATGCGGGCATACTCAGGGCCCTCGGCAAGTGCTTGGGTGTAGACGTGGTAGATATAGACCATGACGTTCCAAGCTTCTCTGTGGTAGCCGGGGCCTACCTGCTATACAATAGCGTTTTCTGGCTACCGCGTGGCAGTGGCGTCGCGGCCGTCATAGACCCGGGTGTGGGTTCCTCTAGAAGGGCGCTCCTGGTTGTAACTAAGCACTACTTCATAGCGGCTCCAGATAACGGTGTAGCAGCTCCGGCTGCTGAGGAGGATGGCGTGGTAGCCGTCTATAGGCTCGACGAGGCGAGGGTCATAGCTGAGTCTAGGAAGAGGTGCCAGGGCCCCCCAAGCGGCTGGAGGCTCTCAAGCACGTTCCACGGACGCGACGTGTTCCTACCGGCAGCGGCGCTAGCCGCTTTAGGCGTTGAGCCGTCGAGGCTGGGCTTCGAAATCGACCCGGACAGCGTGGCCAGCCTAAGCTTGGAATGGAGCGAAGAGCGCGGGGAGAAGCTGATCTACAAGGTACTCTACATAGACAAATTCGGCAACATAGCACTCAGCTCTAGGGAGAAGCCCCCAGCCCCCCGATACCTGGTCAGCACACCCTACGGAGAATTAGTGGCGTCAACCGCGAGAACGTTCTCGGACGTCCCAGAAGGTGAGGGGGTCATCTACCTGAATAGCTTCGGCTTCCTCGAGGTAGCAATTAACAAGGGTAACGCCTCCAAGAAGCTAGGCGTGCAGGTAGGCGATGAAGTCACCCTAACACCAATAGGGGCCTCCTAGCCTAGGGGCCTCGCATAGGAGTAGGGCCTCCCCAGGAAGCGATAGCACGTATTACCTCCGGGATCCCCTGAGACTATCACCACTATGCAGTCGCAATGCAATAGTGCTAACACCCTTATACCCTCAAGGCTGGGGTGTAGCGTGGGCGCCCACCCCGCATGAGCCTCTGCAAGGTGCCCGTCGATGGTGAGGGCTGATCATGCGCTTAGGAGCCTACACTACGAGATGCTTACACGCTCTGCCCAAGTGCTAGCCCGATGTTGCAGGGATTTGAAACTCCAGTGCAGGGATCCCCCCCTTACAACTACCACGCTGTTATTCTCGCTGGGCTATAACCAATATCAGATCCGCGAGTTCTGGCAGACCCTCGAGGACATAGGGGAGCTTTCCTATGAGATATACAGGTGGGGAGGCGCGGTTTTTATAATACGCCTACTACACGTCACGGGCCCCCTACGCGAGACGAGATGCGGCGACTACAAGATCCCGGTGGACCTCCTAGACTCTAAGAGGGTCTACTACGAGTACGCCCCACGGGCCCACCAGGTGTACGTCTACGTTGAGGGAGGCTACAGCGGGGTAGGCCTTAAGATAAATGTAGCCAGAATACTATCGATAATGGCGGTGAATACCCCCAAGCTATTGGACTCACTCCTCAACGCCGTTATCGACGAGGCGTGGGGGCGGGGGAGGGGTCTACCCGGGATCGTCGCGAGCCTACTACACTCCTGGGGCGATACACTCAAGTTCATACTACCCAGGATCCCCCGGAGCCAAGGCGAACTCCTAGCCCTATCGCCCCTCCTAAGGAGGCACTTTAAGGGGGACTCATCTACAGCTAACCATGGAGGCGCTTGAGCGTTAATCTACAGAACCATGTATATCCATACAAACAAACTATTTATACCCGGGGCCGGGCCGTGAGGGTGCTCCTAACGCTTCCGCCTGGCATCCATAGGCTTGAGATATATCGAATAGCTGGTATGAAAGCGCCTCCACTAGGCCTCGCCTGGATAGCGGCTGTCCTTGAGAGGGAGGGCCACAAGGTTAAGATTATAGACTCCCCCACCCTAGAAATAGAGCCTGAGGAGTGGCTTCACGAGGTAAAGTCCTTCAACCCAGACGTCGTAGGCATTTCGATGCTCACACCCACAGCTCCAAGGGGTTACAAGGCCGTTAAGATGCTTAAAGAGGAGATGCCAGACGTCATAACCATAGCCGGCGGCCACCACCCGTCAGCCATGTGGAAAGAGGCCCTCTCCAACGGGTTCGACGTGGTGGTGTTCCGCGAGGGCGAGTACACCACAAGAGACCTCATCGCGACGCTCGAGGAGCGAGGATTCGACCCTGAGGCCCTAAGGGAAGTTGCAGGTATAGCATTCAAGGATCCACGGGACGGCAGGTTCATAGTAACCAAGCCCCGCCCGCTAATACAAAACCTAGACGAGCTACCCTGGCCCGCCCGCCACCTACTTCCTATGGAGAAGTACACGCTGTTCAATAAGCCCATACAGGTAGCCCACGTCATGGCTAGCAGAGGATGCCCCTACGGGTGCATATACTGCTCCACAAGCTACTTCTGGGGGAGGAGGATTAGGTTTAGGAGCGCAAAGAACGTTGCTGACGAGGTCGAATACCTCTACAATAAGTATAAGGCTAAGTATGTAGTATTCGCTGACGACGAACTCGTCGTCAATAGGAGGTTTGTCAGGGAGTGGGTGAAGGAGATAAAGGATAGGGGGCTCGACATAGAATTCGCCTGCGGCGCCAGGGTTGACCACGTGAATAAGGAGTTCATGAAGTTCCTATACGATAACGGCTGCGCCATACTCTACTTCGGCGTTGAGAGCGCCAGTCAGGATACAATAGATAAGATCGGGAAGAAGATCAAGATAGAGCAGGCCATCAGGGTTTTCCGGTGGAAGAAGGAGCTGGGAGGCGCCGCTATGGGGAGCTTCATACTGGGCTTCCCCTGGGAAACCCTCGACGACATGAAGCGGACTGTTGAGTTCGCCATAAAGCTCGACCCGGACTACGCCCAGTTCACGGCCCTAACGCCGTACCCTGGAACCCCACTATTCGAGTACGCGAAGAAGTATAACCTCATCGTTGACTGGAACTGGGAGCACTACACCACAGTGAGGCCCGTCATGAGGGGGTTTACCTGGACCGCTAAGGAGTTGGGGGCTATGATAAAGTACGCCTATAGGAGGTTCTTCCTGAGGCCATCATTCCTCTGGAGGGAGCTCAAGAGTGGTAGGCTGAAGGATATGGGAGCCATACTGGCTAGGGAGATACTAGCATACTTCAGGGATGTAATGGCCCGGCCCCTACGCTGGATGACTAGGAGGTAGGGGGGTGGTCTCCATGCCTGTAGAGGGGGAGGACGCATTCGATGAGATGCCGGAGAAGCCCAGTGGTATGGGGAGCTTCCTAGCCTCCATTAGGTTGATATTCAACAACCCGATAACTAGGTCGTACCTCAAGGCCTCATCTAAGAGGGTCAGGTGCATCGAGGATGGGAGGGAGGTGGAGGCGCCGATAATCTATCACTCCCTAGCGGCCCTGGCGGGGCTACGGGTCACAGGCTGCCCTGTCACCGCGAGATTCCTGAGCTGGTT
>JALSQM010000101.1 GCA_026985385.1 Acidilobaceae archaeon
ACCATAGCATGTAGAGGAACACTACCTCCATGAGGAACGCGAATATCTCCATGTACAGTGGGAAGTATATGTAGCGGCCAGCGGCCTCCGTGAGGTTTGGCCATAGGAGTACCAGGCCGAACTCCGAGGCCGTGCCCGTCGCCGCGCCGACGGCGAATACCAGTACGAATGCCTTGGTTAGGGTCCAGGCGAACCTCTTCCATGATTCGTCCTTCTTCCTGAGGTAGATTAGGAGGGCTATGAACGCCATGAATGGCAGGCCCAGCACGTACTGGAGTATGGCCCAGTGTATTGCTATCCCGATGTATGATAGCAGCCTATCATGAGCAGCGGGGTAGTAGCTCCAGTGAGCTACCCCAGCAGCCAAGGCGCCCAGTCACCCCTAGCCGTATTAGTGGGAGTTACCCCCTAGAATATATATCCTCCCCGCACAGGCTCCTTCCTAGCAAAAACGTTTAAGGAGTCGCAGTCACACCCCGCCTAAGAGCCTCACGGCCAAGTACTGGGCTAGGCATGGTACCAGGCGTAGCCACTGGAGAGAGCGGTAGCAGCGGCCCCACCTCTCCAGGTAGCGCCTGCTCGCCCGATCGAGCAGCTCGAGGGCCCACCCTGGTAGCTCCAGCTCGCCTCCAAGCGCTATCTCGGCGACCCTCTCCGCCCTGCGGGTCCCCGGTATGGGCACGGCCCCCCTCGACACCAGCCATGCGAGGGCTACGGATGCCCTCGGCGCCCCCAGCCTCCTCGAGGCCTCATCCAGGGCGGTCTGAAGAGTTTTGTCGGAGGCGGCCTCCCTGAAGACGGGGTCACCCCTCTGAGCGGGATCCCGGGGCCTCGAGGTACCCGCTAGGGCCCCCTTAGCTAGGGGGCTCCACGCGATCAAGGCCATACCCGCCTTCTCCAGGGTTTCGACTAGCCTGTTCTCGGGGCTCCTATAGGCCAGGCTATACTGGACCTGATCGCTGACTGGCTCCACGCGGCGGCTGCACTCGAGGGCCCTCTCGACGAGTGGGGCCGGGTAGTTGCTCAGCCCGTAATAGTGCGCTAGGCCCCTAAGCACAGCGTCCTCGAGGCCCCTGACCACGCTGCATAGGGGCACCCAGGCGGGGGGAGGCCAGTGGGCCTGTATCAAGTCTACCGTACGCCCCAGCCTCCTGTTAATGGACTCGACGCCCCTCAATACGAGGCCCCTGTAGAACCTGTAGCCCGCAACCTTACTGGCCACGACAACGTCGTAGCCGGCCCCATGCCTCCTAAGGGCCTCCCCCAAGAGCCTCTCACTACGCCCCAAACCATAGATCTCGGCTGTGTCGAAGAAGTTCAAGCCAAGCTCCAAAGCACGCCCCACAACCCCGGAAACCCAGCCACCCCCCGGATCCCTCCAAGACCTACCACCAGCCTCCCAGAAGCCGAGGCCCACCACGCTAACCCTTGGACCAGCACGCCCAAGCCTCCTATACCTCACAGAGCACCGCCCTAGCCAGGGGGAGCGCGCGGAGACGAGAAAACCTCGCCGATAGAACGTAAACCCTGGAGCCGCAGAGCCGCGGGCCCGTAGCTCAGCCAGGATAGAGCGCCGGCCTTCGGAGCCGGAGGTCCCGGGTTCAAATCCCGGCGGGCCCGCCACTTAAATATCCCATATATAAATCTTTCTCTTCTGAAGAGTAGAGTTGCAACTCTAAATTCAGACTTGAATCTAGGTTAGTTTTTACTTTGCAGAAGATTATCCTAGTTGATAATCTCTCTCCTTCAAGAGTTAAGGGACGACTTTGAGCCATGGCACCCGTTTAAAGTCCTCGTCAAACGTGAGTATGGTGTTTATCCCGTGGTGTCTGCATGTTAGCGCTATTAAGGCATCTGCTGGCAGCAGGTGGAACTGCTTGGCTACTTCTATGAGTTCTTGGGGCGTAGCTCTGTCTTCTACCACGGCTATGTTTGCTTCCTCTAGGAACTTGTATAGTCTATTAATGTCTTCCTCGAAGAACCCGTATCCGTGTTTTCTCACGTATTCCCTCAGTTTTTCAATGCGCCGTATTCCAAGTTTTATCCATGCTTTTGTCCTTACTATGGTAAAGATGGCTTCATCTAATACACGGATGCTTGTATAAAGCTCATCCTCCCCCGAGGTTATGTCTTCC
>JALSQM010000102.1 GCA_026985385.1 Acidilobaceae archaeon
TTAGGGTTCCCGGGCCTTATTAAACGGCCGCCCACGGGGCCGCCACCCTAATACGGCGCCGCCTCCACAGGGGGCCTATAGGGGGCGCCGGGTGAGGATTGCCGGCTCACTTAATGCGAGGCTTAGGCTCATCGCATTCGATTACATGATGGAGCCGGTCAGGGTTCTAGCGCTAAAGGATATAGGCCCTCTGCCACTCCCCGAGGGTGTAGTGAACGTGAGGAGGGGCGATGAACTAGACGTGCCGAGGTGGCAGGCGCTGGAGCTTGAGTCTCGGGGGCTCGTCGACGTCAGGGATAGGGGTATAAAGGTGGATGACGTTAACATGTACCACTACCGCGAGAAGAGGGGGCAGGCCGCCAACCAGCTGCAGGGTCTGCCCCGCAACTTCTACTTGGAGGTGAGGGATCTGATATCCAGGATTGACAGGGTGATAAGGGAGAACCCTACTACCATGCTGATACGCGATCGGGAGGTAGTGGAGAAGAACCTCCTAGAGCTCTCCGAGGCCAGGCTCTTGAAGATAGTGAGGCTAGCGATAAGCGGGGGGGACGAGTTCAAGGAGAGGATGACCCCCGAGGAGACGATAATATACGATGCGATGAGAGAGATAGTCGAGGTCATGAGGAGCTACGTTAAGGGGCTCGTGAGGGGTGAGGCCGGTGGCTGAGAGCGACAGCGCGGGGCTTCAGCTAGACTACTCGGAGAGGTTCAAGGACTTCCTCAGGAACTTCAGGGATAGGAGTGGCGAGCTCAAGTACATCCAGAGGCTCCGGCGGATGATTAACTTCAACCAGTCAAGCCTCGTAGTCGACTACCCCGACATATACAGGTACGATACCGAGCTGGCGGAGGCGCTCATAGAGAGGCCCGACGATGTGATTAAGAGCGCCGGCGACGCCATAAGGGAGCTCGTGGCCCAGGAGGATCCCGAGTATGCTGAGAGGAAGAAGAGGTTCGTGCCCCGCTTCGTCAACCTCTTCGAGACAATCAGGATAAGGGATATACGATCCGAGCACGTGGGGAGGCTAGTCCAGATAGATGGTGTGATAACCAGGATGCTCCCCGTTAAGAGCAAGCTCGTGAGGGCGGTATTCCTACACGACAAGTGCGGGGCAACATTCCAGTGGCCCCCCGGGGACGCGGGGTTCATCGAGGAGAGGCTGGAGAAGCCCCCCTACTGCCCGGTCTGCGGTGAGAGTGGTGGCAGGTTCATACTACTCAAGGAGAAGAGCGAGTACATAGACTACCAGAAGATAGTCGTCCAGGAGAGGCCCGAGGACGTCCCGGGAGGACAGATGCCGAGGAGCATAGAGGTCAGGTTGACGGGCGACCTAGTAGACACCGCCAGGCCCGGGGATAGGGTTCAGATAGCGGGGATCGTGAGGCTCGAGCCCTCCTCCCCCAAGAGCCTCCTCTTCGACGTCTACATAGACGCTAACAGCATAAAGGTTAGCGAGAAGGAGCTGGAGGAGGTATCGATTACGAGGGAGGACGAGGAGAGGATCAGGGAGCTAGCCAGGGATCCCTGGGTGAGGGAGAAGATAATAGCTAGTATAGCGCCGAGCATCTACGGCCACTGGGACCTCAAGGAGGCCATAGCACTCCTCCTCTTCGGCGGGATACCCAAGGTGCTCCCCGACGGTACCAGGATAAGGGGCGACATACACGTGCTCTTCATAGGTGATCCCGGCATGGCGAAGAGCCAGCTGCTACAGGCAGCCGCTAGGGTGGCGCCGAGGGCTGTATTCACTAGCGGTAAGGGGAGCACGGCCGCAGGCCTCACGGCAGCGGTGCTCCGCGACCCGAAGACCGGGGAGTGGTACCTCGAGGCTGGGGCGCTCGTGCTGGCCGACGGCGGGGTCGCTATAATAGACGAGTTTGATAAGATGAGGAACGAGGATAGGACGGCGATACACGAGGCAATGGAGCAGCAGAGCTACCACAGGGACTTCGAGTTAATGCTGGCCGACGGCAGGAAGGTCAAGATAGGGGATCTCGTCGACTCCCTAATGGAGGCCTACAGGCCTCTAGTCGTCAAGGGCAGGGACACGGAGATACTATACGTTAACGGGATCTACCTACTATCAGTCGACCCCGAGACAGGCAGGATCATACCGGTGAAGGCTGATAGGGTGAGCAGGCATAAGGCGCCCGACCGCTTCATCGAGATAAGCTTCTCCAATGGGAGAACCATCAGGGTGACACCCGAGCACCCAGTGATGGTGTGGGATGGCGGTAGAATCGTGGAGAAGCCAGCAGCAGAGGTTAGGCCTGGTGATGAGGCCGTCTCAGTCAGGTACTATAACATCATGGGTGGGAGCGGCCTCGACCCCGTGGAGGCCGCCCTAATAGGGCTGGCCCTGGGCGGCCTCAGGGTCCAACTAGACCGTGGGAGGGCCCTCATAGAGGCCCCGGAGGATGCATTCAACGATGTAAAGGGCCTCCTAGATAGCCTGGGCGCGGAGTATAGGGCCTCCCCCGAGGGGGGTAGGGCTCTAGTCGAGGTCGAGGTTGGAGGCGACGCGGAGGCACTCCGCGACGCTCTAGCCAGTCGAAGGGTGCCCCCGCAGCTAATGAGGGCCGGGCTCCAGGCTAAGAGGGCCTTCCTGGAGGCCCTAGCCCTCGCGGCCCCATGCAAGGGTTGTAGGGGCCTTGTATGCGTGCCCTCAAGGGGTGTCGCAGAGGATGTGCAGGACCTCCTCCTAACCCTCTCGGTTAGGTCTACCCTGGAGGCCTCGGGGGACTGTTACGCTGTCAGGGTCAACGAAGCCGACGCCGCTGCCCTCGCGGGCGCGCTAGCACTCGGTGCTGGGGCCCTCCCGGACGGGGGAGGTCTGGCGCTACCCGTAGCCCGTGGGGCCGCCGGCGCTGCAGGGGGATCCTCGCGGGGGGCCCTTGATAGGGTTGTGGTTACTGGTGTCAGGGTGGTTGAGAACAGGGACTCCGAGTGGGTCTATGACGTGACGGTGGAGCCGTACCACTTATTCGTGTCCCACGGCCTAGTGCTGCATAACACGATAAGCATCTCGAAGGCGGGCATAGTGGCTAGGCTCAACGCTAGGGCCAGCGTGCTAGCGGCTGGTAACCCGAAGTTCGGCCTCTACGACCCCAGTAAGAGCTTCGTGGACAACGTTAACCTGCCGCCCACGATACTCTCCAGGTTCGACCTCATATTCGTGCTACGCGATGTACCCGATAAGCGGAGGGATGCGGAGCTGGCGTCGTACGTGCTCGAGGCACACACAAGCAGTGAGAGGATAAGGCCGGAGATAGAGCCTCAGCTGCTGAGGAAGTACATACTCTACGCTAGGAGGTACGTGCGCAGGGTCAGGCTCTCCAGGGAGGCTAAGGAGATGCTTAAGAACTTCTTCACAAGCATGAGGGCAACGGCGCTCTCCTACATGCAGGGCGAGGGCCCCCTACCGATACCCATCACCACCAGGCAGCTCGAGGCACTAATCAGGCTCACCGAGGCCCACGCCCGCATGGCCCTCCGCGAGGAGGCGGGCCCAGAGGACGCCGCCGAAGCCATCCGGCTGACCCTCAGCTTCCTCACGAGCGTTGGATTCGACGTCGAGGCCGGGGTTGTCGACGTTGGAATGCTGTCCTCAGGGGCAACGTATAGGATGAGGGCGGTCATGAGCCTGATACAGGACATAATAAAGGAGAAGCAGTCCTCCAACCCGAGGGGCTGCGCCCCCCTCAAGGAGATACTCGAGGAGGCGCAGTCGCGTGGTATAAACAGGGAGAAGGCCAGGGAGGCCGTTGAGAGGATGTATAGGAACGGGGTCATCTACGATAGGGGCAACCAGTGCTACGCACTAGTCTAGAGGCCCTATATTAGCCTCATACCACTCCTTGGTTACCCTCTTAGTAGCCTCGACTATGAGCCTCGACGTGTACTCTAGATCCCGGAGGCTCAGCAGCTCCACGGGGCTGTGTATGTACCTTGTAGGGATCGACACCGTGGCGGTGGGCACCCCCTCCCTCGTGAGGGCTATCACTGCGCCATCAGTAGTGCCCCCGGGGAGTATGGAGAGTTGAACGGGTATCCCCGCCTCCCTGGCGGTGTCCAGGAGTAGCTTCAAGAGCTTGGGGTGTGATATTAGCCCGCTGGAGGAGCGCCCGTCGGCTACCGTCAACGCGGGTCCCCCACCCACCCTGGCAACCTGATCCCTCGCCTCGGCCCCGGGCACGTCGTTGGCTGTTGTGACGTCAACAGCTATACCGACGTGGGGAGCGACCCTGTAGGCGGCTACCCTAGCCCCCTTAAGGCCGACCTCCTCCTGCGTGGCTACGACTAGGTATACGTCAGCCTCTTGACCGTCTATGGCCTTGAAGGCGCTGATGAGCGCTGCTACCCCCGCCCGGTCATCCATGGCCTTACCCGTGACCCTGTCACCCGCAAGCCTTATGGTGTCCCTGTCCAGGTCGACGGGGCTCCCAACGCGGATCCCCAGGGACTCCACCTCCTCCCTACTGGAGGCCCCTATGTCGACGAAGAGCCTGTCGAGGGGGACCACCTTCTCCCTCTCCTCCGGCTTAAGCAGGTGCGGGGGCTTACTACCTACAACACCGTACACCAGCCTGCCATCATCTGTTCTTATGCGGACACGCTGCCCGAGCACTATGGGATCCCACCAGCCACCAATCGGGGATAGGTATACGAAGCCGCGCTCGTCTATGTATCTAACGAAGAAGCCGATCTCATCCATGTGGGCGTCCAAGAGGAGCCTTAGACCCCCCTCGCCCTTCTTGACGGCTATAACGTTGCCGAGTGAGTCGACCTCAACGCTATCGGCCACGCCCCTCAACTCGTCGATTACAACACCCCTAACATCGTCCTCGTAGCCAGAGACCCCGAACGCCTCCGTCAGCCTCTTAAGGAGGCCGAATAGCTCGTCCAATACATCGCCCACGGGGCGCACCCCTAAGCTCCCACGGTGGAGCTCTAGTTAAAGCTTAGCGGGGCGAGTACCAGTAGGGCTCGGGGCGGCCCTCAGGGCTCTGGGGGAGTAATAGTAGTGCCTCTGAACGATCTACCGGAACCCGTTAGGAGGCTGCTGGAGGCCCTCGGGGTAAGGGAGCTCTACCCCATCCAGAGGAAGGCTGTCGAGGCCGGGGTTCTGAGGGGCAGGAGCCTCCTAGTATCGGCTCCGACTGCCTCCGGTAAAACACTGGTCGCCATGATGGCCATAGTGTCGAGGCTCTCGGACGCGGGTGGTAGGGCCTTCTACGTGGCCCCGCTGAGGAGTATAGCGCTCGAGAAGTATAGGGACTTCAAGAAGCTCGAGGGCCTCGGCTACTCTGTGAGGGTCAGCGTAGGCGACCTCGAGAGGGGGCTACCCGGAGCCGACATAGTGGTTACGACGTATGAGAAGCTCGACTCGACGGCGAGGAGCAACCCGGGGCTCCTGCGGGAGGCGAGCGTGGTTGTAGTAGATGAGATACACTACGTTAACGACCCTAAGAGGGGGCCCCTCCTCGAGGGGCTCATAGCGAGGATCCTCGGGGGGCCCGAGAGGCCCCAGCTAGTGGCCTTGAGTGCGACGGTGCCGAACTCCTCCGAGATAGCTGGGTGGCTTGGGGCGGAGCTCGTGGAGTCCGACTGGAGGCCGGTGCCCCTACGGGAGGGGGTGCTCGACGGGGATGAGATCCTCTACTCCGACGGGTCTAGGAGGAGGATCTACGCTCCAACGGGTAAGCCCTACGTTGACCTGGTAGCAGACCTAGCCGATGAGGGGGGCCACGCCCTGGTGTTCGTTCAGAGTAGGAGGAGGGCCATACAGCTGGCGAAGCAGGCCTCGAAGCACAGCGGGCTCCTGGGCTACGACGAGGCCGAGGCGCGCGAGTGGCGGTCCAGGATACTGGACTCGGCGGCGCCCGCCCCAGTGAGGGAGGAGCTGGCTGACCTCGTCGGCAGGGGCGTGGCTTTCCACCACGCCGGCCTGGGCAACGAGCTTAGGGGTCTCGTGGAGGAGGCGTTTAGAGCCGGTGCCCTCGCGGCGGTGTATGCGACACCAACCCTCGCCGCCGGCGTGAACCTGCCCGCGAGGAGGGTCGTCGTGGCCGAGTACGTGAGGTACGAGCACGGCTACAGGAGGCCGATAAGCGTCTCGGAGTACAAGCAGCTGGCCGGCAGGGCCGGAAGGCCCCACATGGACGAGTACGGCGAGGCCGTCATAGTACCCCACGGCAGGGACGAGCCCGGGGACCTCATAGAGTACTATATAAGGGGGGAGCCGGAGAGGGTTGAGAGCAGGCTCTCCGGGCTACGCGGCCTACGCCACGTCGTCCTAGGCCTCGTGGCCTCGGGCCAGGCCTCGACGCTCGACGAGGTAATGGCTGTTGTCAGGCGCACACTCTACGCCAGGCAGAGGGGCGAATCCCTCCTGGCCCCCATGGTGGAGGCCGCCCTCAGGCAGCTCGTGGACTGGGGGCTCCTGGAGCGCTTCGAGGGCAACGCATACAGGGCTACCCCAGTAGGCTTCGAGGCCAGTAGATACTACGTGGACCCCGAGACTGTTAAGGTTTTCATTGAGAGCGTGAGATCCCTAGGCCCCGGGGCCGAGCCCAGTGATGCGCAGCTACTATACATCATAGCGTCGACCCCGGACATGCCTAGGCTGCCCGTGTCGCGGAGGGAGTCCGAGGAGCTGCTGGACACCCTACTAGACGTTGCCCCCGAGGTCTACGATCTAGTAGACTATATAGGCTGGGAGGAGTCCTCCAGCATAAAGGCGGCCCTAGTCCTCATGGACTGGATCGAGGAGGTGCCCGAGGAGAGGATATTCTCCAAGTACGACGTGTGGCCGGGGGACCTCTACGCCATAATAGACGCTGGCCGCTGGCTGGCAAGCGCCCTCTCCAGCGTGTCGGACGCCCTAGCCTGGCGGGGGGTAGCCTCGAGGCTGAGGGTGCTCGAGGCCAGGATAAGGCATGGGGTCAAGGCTGAGCTTCTGGAGCTCGTGGGCATACCCGGTGTCGGCCGTGTGAGGGCCCGCAGGCTCTACGAGGCCGGCTACAAGAGCCTCGCAGACCTCGCATCGGCCGAGCCATCCAAGCTACTCGGGCTACCCGGCCTCGGCCCAAGCACTGTCGCGTCGATCATGGAGTTCTTCGGTAGGCGGGAGGAGGCCGAGAGGATACGCAGGAGGCTAGCCAGGCGTGGGAGGGGGTTGACTGCATTCATGGATTAACACCTCACCCGGATCCACCTCGTCCACCCTGACCCCGCGGGACCTGAGGGCCCCCAGGATGGAGTCCGAGGCGTCGCCGAGGCCCAGCTCCTCGGGGTAGTGGATGCCGGGATCCCCCCTCCACCCCTGGGATACGAGCTCCTCTAGCACGGCGGCTGCGAAGGAGGCGGTCGCCAGGGCCATGGCGCTCCACCTACCCTCGGGCCTCACGATGGAGAGCCACGCCCTCTCACCCCCACCCCCGCGGGCCTTGACGGCCAGCACCACTAGGTCCCTGACGTTCCTGCCCCTCTCCTCTATGAGCCTCGCTAGGAGGGAGCGGGGCCTCACCATGCAGCCATCAGCGTGTATGGGGGTCTCGCTTAGGAGGCCCAGCTCCTTGAGGCTGGCCACGAGGCCCAGGTGGCCGGGGTGCCTGAGGGTGTACTCTACCAGGCTATCGGCCTTCCCCGCCATTGTGTGGAGGAGGCTCCTGAGCCCGTCGGTTGGGAAGGCCTCCAGCTCTAGGGAGCCCCCGATCCTCACCCTACACGCCAGCGATAGGGGGTCAACGCTGACCACCCTGCCGCTGGCCATCATCCTGGCTGGCCTCAGGTACTCGTCTATGAGGTCCTCGGCGTTCCACGTGGCGGCGAGCCCCAGAGGCCCCTCCCGGGGATCCTCTGATATACCCCCAACTAGTATGTAGGCCTCCCTCAAGCGGCCCAGGAGCCTGTAGGCCCTGGCCACAAGCATGTTACTAAGCCCCGGGGCGACGCCTGCATCTACGACTATGTTAACGCCCTCCCTCCTAGCCCTAACAGCGTACTCCCCCGGTATACCCCTGTAGAAGCTAACGTCAACGGCGTCAACGCCAGCCTCTATAACGCCCTCAAGCGGCTTAGCCTCGAGGCTCCCAGGCAGGGCGAGCACCGCAGCGTCAACGTCGGACAAAGCCTGCGCAAGGGCCCTAGGGCTAGAGGCGTCAACGAGCCTAGTCTCCCCCCCAACCACCCCGGAGGCCCTCCTAAGCGATGACAGGCTGGCATCCACCAACACGACGTCATAACCCCTAGAAGATAGGTCCCACGCAACCCTCAACCCTATACGGCCCACACCAACAACAGCAACCCTACCCGGCAACCCCTACTATGCACCCCCCAAAGCCCCCGACCCCCAGGGAGGGTGGGCTCGCTGTTCCGGCTCTCCACATCCCACAAGTTCAGGAGACTCCCTTCCACGGCATCCCCACCACACCCCGGGGGGCCGGGGACTCCAGAGGCCCAAGGCGCCCAGCACCTAATAGTTCCTACCACAACCACGCAGCCCCAGAACCCCAGACACGCCCAATGGAACAAGCCCCGGGGGCCTCGGGTAGGATGGGGAGCACCGCCCCCAAGTGGTGCGGCCGCCGGGATTTGAACCCGGGATCGCCGGCTTGGGAGGCCGGCGTCCTAGTCCAGGCTAGACGACGGCCGCTCCCTCCCACTATCCAGCAAGCCGGGCCCGGGGGGTTTATTGTTTTCACCCGCCCCCGCCCGGCATAGGCGATCGTTGGCCCCCGAAGAACGTCATCCCCACTCCAAAGCCGTCTAGGACACCCGCCTAGAAGCAGCGCCCCGCAGGCAACAGAGGCCACACTCCAAGCCGAAGAGCACCAAAGGATCCCAAACCACCCCAACAATACCCTCCCAACCCCATAAACACATATACAGCCGCACTTAAACCCGCCTTTAAACCCCTCCTTGGAAGTGGTGGATGGATAACTCTCGATTCCGAGTGTTTGTATCTCGTATTTCTTCTTTGTGGGTGGTTTGGTTTATCATGATTCGCCACCTTGGGCTTAGCGGCTGTTTCCCTCTAAGGTTAACATTTTAGCTACCCCGCT
>JALSQM010000103.1 GCA_026985385.1 Acidilobaceae archaeon
CACCGCCGTGGCGGCTGCATCTGCAGGCCTAGAGCTGAGGGTCTCCTCCATGGTGGAGGCGTCCTACTCTCTAGGCAACTGCGAGGCCGTCCCCGTGGCCCCCTGGGCGCCTCCTGGCACCTGGGAACTCGCTAGAGCGGTTGCCGGGGCCCTCGAGTCCAGCGGGTGTAGGGGTGCTATAATGGAGAGGCACGGCGTCGTAGCCTATGGTGAGAGCGTATACCACGCCCTAGACGCTGTTGAGGCAATGGAGGATCTCGCTAGAGAGGAGCTGGCGAGGATCATATTCACTTATCTGAAACGCCTATGACGTAGAGGTACACCCTCCTCTGCCAGCCCGAGCCCCCGAGGACCTTGACGGGCTTCCACCCCGGTATCATGAAGTCGAGGGTAGCGACCCTGGCCCCGGGTTTGAGCTCCTTGGAGAGCTTCGGTTTCAGCGCTTCATTCACGCTGGTCAGCAGGTACATGTAGACCGCCGTAGCCCCTATGAGGGGCTGGCCGAAGAAGTCGCCTCTAACTACGAGCACCCTATCGTCGACCCCCGCCTCCCTAGCATTCTTGGCTGCGCGCTCGACTAGGTCGCTCCTGGCCTCGACGCATACGGAGGCCCTGATGGGGTACCTTCTAGCGGCCTCCACGGCTACCCTGCCATCGCCGCATCCCAGGTCGACGAATACGTCGTCCTCGCGGAGCTGTAGGGCCTCGAAGACCAGATCCAACACCTCGTATCGGGTGGGTACGAAGGGTACCGGGAGACTCTCAGCGAAGGATATGGGCCATAGGGGTTCGTCTCCACCGCCCATCCCTTATCCACCGCCCACTCCACGCTTAGGGGCTACTGGGGCAGGGCCTATACGGGCTAATACGCGCGCCCACGCCGTAGGGGGGCCACTGGTATCCTCAGAGCGGCCTCTAGGAGGATCCTGGCCCTCCTAACCTCGCGTGTCTCACCCTCAACGAGGAGGGTCGAGTCCTTGACTCCCGCAACCCTCGCCTTAACGCCGGCGACATCCAGTAGCTCCTGGGCATCACTGGGGTCAACCGGGGATCCCCTCGAGGGATCCCCGCAGGGCCCCAGCCTGCAGGCCCTACAGTACTCCCCGTGGGCGATTATGTTGTGACTACATGCGGCCGGGAGCACCTCTACCCCGTACTCACCGGCTATCTTGGAGAGCCTAGCCTTTATGTCGCTCCCCCGGAGGGGGACCTGATCCCTCGAATCCCTAGGACGCCTCGGGAGCCTCTCGAGTATAGGCGAGAGGGGGGCCCCCACGGCCTCGAGCCTCCTAAGGATCCCCGGTGTGACGCGTAGCATTCCGGGGACAACATAGCGGAGCCCGGCCTCTGCGGCTAGGGACACTATCTCCTCGAGCTGCCTGTCCGTGACGCCCGGTATTATGGGCCTGAGGAAGAGCGCCACGCTCAGACCCGCCCTAGCGGCCTCGCCAGCGGCTCGGATCCTCTCCTCGGCAGGGGGGGCGGAGGGTTCCAGCCTCCTAGACCACTCCCCCAGAGATGAGACGCTCACTAATACACTAATCCTCGGGTCGGTCCTGGCCAGCGCTCTCACCAGGCCCTCGTCTAGGAGGGCCTTCGTTGAGACCTGGCTTGGCAGGCCGAGCCACTTGTAGACCTCCTCTATGTAGCGGAGCGCCAGATCCCTGGTCTCGGGTAGGAAGGGCTCTGTAACGCTGCCGTAAGCCGCTAGGGTCGCCCTCGGCAGCACGTAGGGGTTCACAGCTAGAGCGTACGCCATCTGGAGGGGGCTCAGGTGGTAGGGGCGGGGCTTCATGGGGAACCCCATGTCTGGCACGTAGCAGTACACGCACCCCATGCTGCAGCCCACGCCCGTGTGTATGGTGATGCCGCAGGGTCTCGGGGGCCTTCTGGCGTGGTGATCCCTTCTAGCCTCAGCTGCCTCAGCCTCGCCGAGGATCTCCTCGAGCCGCGCTGCCACCCTTACTTTAAGCTCCCAGAGCTTTGCGAGCCTCCCCATAACACTCCCTGGAAGCCGGTGGTGCTTGAGGCCTAATCTCAGCCTCCACCCACAACCCTACCCGGCCTTGGAGTGGGCGGCGCCGGATACGAGGAGCTAGGCGCCGCGCTGGCC
>JALSQM010000104.1 GCA_026985385.1 Acidilobaceae archaeon
AACACTGGTGCTACCCATGCTGGCCGTTGCAACCGGCACCCTAACCCTGAACCCCCCAATGCTCGCCTCGGTGTCGACGTCGCTGTATAGGGGCTCCCTGAACAGCTCGGCCAGCTTCTCTAGCCTGCGGGGCGTGAAGGCTGGGGGCGCCAGTACTAGGAGGTCATCCATCAGGGGGATCCTCCCACAGCCCCCGGCGGTGGAGGCGCCGTAGACCCTCCTCCCATAGCCCCGGGGGTAGAGGGCCTCCCTGCCACGCACCGCCCTCTCAACGATCTCCCCCACCGGGTAGAGGGGGTCCCAGGCCTCCCCGGCTCCCAGGCGGGCCCTCGCAAGGGCCACGGGTACCCTCAGCCTATCGATAATGCCCATCTCCACGCACCCCCTAGGGCGTCGGCGCTATCCCCGGTATCTTCGGGTACGGCCTAGCCTCCCAGACGCCCCTGAGCCCGCAGAGGTAGCGGGTGAGCCTCTCGACTCCGATGCCGAAGCCGGCGGTCTTGAGGGGGTAGAGCTCCCTCAGCATCTCCAGGTACCACCTATACTTGGCCGGGTCCTCGCCAGACTCCCTCATGCGGGCCACGACTCTGGCGGGCTCGTACTCCCTCTCAGCGCCGCTGGCGGCCTCGCCGAAGCCCTCAGGGTATATCAGGTCGAAGTCGAGGAGGACACCCGGCCTCTCGGGGTCCTCCCTGTCGTAGAAGCCCCTGGCCCCGCGGGGGTACTCGGTGATGAAGAAGGGCTCGCCTATATGGGCTGAGAGCACCTTCTCGCACTCCCACCTAATCTCCGCCCCCATGGGCTGCCTGCAGCCCAGCTCCCTCGCGAGCTTGACGGCCTCGGGGTAGCTTAGCCTCTTGTAGGGGGGCCTCACGGGCTCGAGGCTCCTACCCAGGATCCTCTCCAGCTCCCCGCCCAGCTCGTCCCTCACACTCTTAACGATGTGGTATAGCAGCTCCTCCGCTACCCTCATGGCGTCCTCGTAGCTGGCACCGTAGATCTCGAGGTCGAGCTGGTAGAACTCGGCCAGGTGCCTCCCAGTGAATGCAGAGTCGAGGGGCTCCAGCCTAATGTTCGGTGAGAGGAAGTACATCCTCCCAAGGCTGGCGGCCATGTACTGCTTGTAGAGTATGGCGCTACTCATAACCTTATACTCGTACCCATAGAAGTCTATGGTAGCCTGCTTAGCCCCCCTAATGCCGGGATCAGTGACTGGGCCGACGATGGGCGCTAGGACCTCCGTGAAGCCGTGGCTGTCAAGGTACTCCCGGGCCGCGCGGAGGGCGGCCGCCTGAACCCTAAAAACCAGGCGGTACCGCTCCTCCCGGGCCCACCTCCAGGACCTGGAGGCCCACTCGCGGAGGAAGGAGAGGAACCGATCCCTATCCCCAGCCAGGGACTCCAACTCGAGGACCGCAGGGTGAACCCTAACCGCGGTTTTCGCGCATACCCCGCCCCTCCACCCCCAACCAGGCGGGGGCCGCCTCCAGCCTCCCGGGATCCCCCTAATAAGCCTAACAGCTCAGAGCCCTAGCCGCAGACGGGGGAGCCCACAACATAGGAGGGCTCAGGGTAGACGAAGGGTCTCACATAGATTTCCTTATAGAAATGAGAAGGAGCATAGTACGGTATACCGAAAAGGTAGACTTCAGCTAGCCCCCCTAATAGGCCAGCGTAGTTTCCCGAAGAAACATATGTTTCGTGATCTACTCCTTTGATAGGGGTGCCATAGTCATCTACTACAACACTTGCATTGGGATACTCTACCCTCCACATAATATTACCTTCGTAGAGACACAGCTCTATGTGATACCATGTAGAATCATCGAAGGTCCAGGGTTCATCCGATGAGACGTTGGGAGGCCTGTTCGGAGCTACCTCTATAATCTTAAATCCTTGGGTGTAGTCTATCCCTATAACACCGTAAGGATCATAATAGAGGAGTGCCCCTATGTAGTTAATGTGGGCTAAATCTAGTGTATAAAGGATTGAGACTCCGACTGCCTCAGGGGGCTCAATATAATAGAAGTTGACTAGACTATCGATGCAATAGCCATAAGAGCCTGATAATGTACTTGTACTGAGATTCTTTAATGCAAACATAAATGTATAATTATAAATATAATAGAAATCTATTTCTCCTTCTGTTACGCTATTTCCTATAAAAGAGTAAATTACATACCAACTCATATTACTTATTCCATCGACGACCCCTATATTTTCATAATTTAAGGTATAATTATCATATGGGTACCAGTCGAAGTTTAGGGTGTTCCCGGGGTTGTAGTATGTGAAGACTTGGTATGGGTCGTTGTAGGAGGCGTATGGGTTGTCTCCCGTGTAGTTGTAGTATATCCTCACCCCTATGCTTTGGCCCGCGCCGAGGCTAGGTATCTTCACCCATATCACGGCCACCTTCTCCGTCTGGTTGAAGTATTCTATGTAGTAGTAGAGTGGTTGCCCGTTGTCTAGGGTTACGTATATCTTAGACTCGTTTAGCTGCTGCCAGATCGTCTGGTTTATGTTCGTGCTATTCAGTATTATCCTTACAGGGTAGTCCTGGAGGCTGACCTGGGCGTTATTCGTTATAGTTACGGGTATGTAGCACGCCCCCGGGGGCGTTGTAGCTGTGCTGGTGGTGGTTGTCGTGGTTGTAGTTGTGGCTGGTGGGGCGCCTCCCCCACCGCCTGTGGCTGCCTGGGCTGGGCTGGTGTAGATCGCTGTTGATGCTATGCTTATGGGTATAAGCGCGGATACGCCGGCCCCCGCGAGGGGTGCTTTGAAGGCTGCGTGTGCCCTGAGACCGTCTAGAGGTTGTGTGGCCGTTATGTTCACCTCTAGGAGGTAGGCGTGGGGTATCGTGAGGCCCGAGGCTATGGCCTCCTCGAGGCTCGGGTACGACTCGACTAGCACTAGGCCCTGGCCCGTGAGCCTGTAG
The DNA here is from genome assembly GCA_026985385.1 of Acidilobaceae archaeon. GTDB lineage: Archaea > Thermoproteota > Thermoprotei_A > Sulfolobales > Acidilobaceae > Calypsonella. The sequence continues at coordinate 2,939 of JALSQM010000104.1, forward strand.
AGGTAGGCCTCGGCCCCCGTGACGAAGCTGGGTGTGTGGGTCGAGTTTATGACGTCCACTGAGCCCCCTGTTGTGACTAGTACTAGGGCTGCCATGGTTAGGGGGAAGGGGGCCCCATTGTAGATTACCAGGCTCAGGTTCTCCCCTGTAGCGTTGCCTAGGACCCCCATGTGAACCAGGATCCTGGCCTCCTCCTCCATAGCCCTCCTCTGGCTGACTATGGACTCGAGCCTCTCAACCCTCCTGTTGTAGCCTAGCTGCCAGTAGTAGAAGCCCACGGCTAGGAGTAGGAGTAGCACGATGATTATAGCCGCCATGACGCCGCCCGTGGACCTCGCAGGCCCCCTCCCCCCTGCCACGCCTCAGGCACCCCCCGCTCGAGGTTAGGGTATGAGGTCCACAGCGGCTGTAACGTCGCCGGCGCTCGTTGAGACGCTGACCTCCAGGGCCCCCCGCTCGAGTGCCTGGAGGGCGTTGAATGGCCCCAGCTTCACCGTGGAGTCCGCGGGTAGTGTCACGGGCAACTGGAAGCCCTGGGGCTCCACGGGCTGGCCGCCGAGGTAGACCCCGTAGACTGTGACCTTGGAGGGGCCTGTCTCCAGTATAAGCCAGAGCTCCCCAGTGCTGTTGTAGGCGTACGCGTAGACTATGGCAGGCCTCGAGAGGGCCTCGGCCTCCCTCTCCGCTAGCCTCCTCGAGAGATCCTGCTCGACCGAGGCGATGTGGCTTGCAGCGGCGAGGTATATCGAGACCCCGACCGCCGCGACCACCGTGACTAGGAGTATGGCGCTGAATACCTCGCTAACACCCCTCCTAGACCCTCGCACTACATTCATGCGGGGGGCCCAGGGATCCTCTGGGGGCCAAGGCCTAATAGGTGTTGGCGCTACACAATCGAATGCACTAGCCCCGGGGCCCCGGTGGGGGGTGTGGGTTCTTGGGAGGCCTTGTGGTGCTCCACGTGAGCGATATACACTGCGCCACGGATAGGCTCGCGGGGATCCTCGAGGCGGCCCCCTCGCATGACGTGGTTGTTGCGAGTGGTGACTTCGAGTGCCTCGACACTGTTGAGGCCCTCCTATCCAAGGCCCAAGCACCAGTGGTTGCTGTGACGGGCAACATGGATGACACCAGCGTTGCGAGGAGGCTCGCGGAGGCGGGCGTGCTCGTGGAGGGCCGCTACGCCAGCGTTGGGGGGGCCGTGTTCGGGGGCGTCGGCGGCAGGGATCCGCGTGGGAGCCTCGACTCCCTGGTGAGACGCGACCCCCCGGCCGGGGGGCCTCTAGTCCTGGTGACCCACCACCCCCCGAAGGGGGTCGTTGATAGATCCTTCCTAGGAATACACGCCGGCCTAGTCGAGCTTAGGAGACTCGACGAGGAGCTAAAGCCCGTGGCCCACCTATGCGGCCACATCCACGAGGCCCGGGGGACCGGGCGGGTCGGGGCGACACTCGTCGTTAACCCCGGGCCGGCTAAGAGGGGCTACTACGCTGTAGTCGAGGTCTCCGAAGACGGGGCCCGGGCTAGGCTGGAGAGGCTCTAGGCCCTCCGAGCCACTAAATAGCCCCCCAGCCACGCGGGGCTCCCCGGTGGTTGGCGTGTCTGTCGAGAGGGCCCTCAGGGACATAGCGGAGGTTGCTAGGAGTAGGGGGATGCAGGTCGAGGGCGGCGGTGAGAGGCTCCTAGTCAAGCATACGGGCCTCCCCCTCTCGGTGGTCGTCGAGAAGACCGGCGCTGGGGGCTTCAGGGTCGAGTTGAGGGTTGGGGAGGGCCTCGGCGAGGCTATAGACGAGGCCCTAGCCCAGGGGGAGGATCCCAGGGAGGAGATAGAGGAGGCCCTCGACGAGCTGGTGAGGATAGTGGACTATGCAGTCCAGAGGCTGACCCGCGAGGGGCTGCAGGTTAAGAGGGAGACCAGGGAGGCGATAATGGACGCCTACGAGGCCTTGGAGGAGAGGCTCGAGGAGTCCTAGGCTCCCCCCTCTCCTAGGGGCGCCTGGGTCTCTATGAGCGAGCGGAGCGTGGGTAGTAGGGTCTCCAGCTCCGATGGGGAGCCTACCAGCTCGTCGAAGTGGAGCCTCATGAGGTCCCGGAGCCTCCTCCTGATGTACCTCCTGTCGAGGAGTATGTAGACGGCCCGGTCCCCCGGATCCCTCCTAGCCCTGCCGAGGGCCTGCCTGACCTTGATTGAGGCGCTCACCTCGTATACGTAGTACCTCGCCCTCCTCCCTCCAAGCCTCTTGGACAGCTCGGCCATGTGCCTCCTGGTGTAGGCGTCGGGCTGGGGGTAGGGGACCCCCACCACTATGACTGTGTGTAGCAGGTTCCTGCCCTCGTAGTCCTTGAACTCCACCCCCTCCACCAGCTTGCCCCCGGCCACGGCGTTGACTAGTATGTTGGGATCCTCCATGACAGCCCTCCTAGCCTCCTCCAGCCCAGTCCTCCTGCCCTCGACCACCATGTTAACGTCGACGGGTATCCTCTCCACTACAGCCTCCATCACGTCGTAGCTAGGGTAGACGGCCAGCTTAGCCCCCGGCAGCCCCCTAGCGGCTACGGTGACGTACTCGGCTATTCTCGAGTACATCCTGCTACTCCTCTCGGTGTACCTCGTGGTGACGTCTGTAGCCACGACCGTCAGGGCTGCCCGCCCCCGCGTTAGGGGGCCGTACTGCAGCTCTACGTCTATGAACCTCCTCTCCCTCGAGACGCCTAGAAGCTCCTCTACGAAGCCGCCCGGGGGTATGGTGCCGCTCATTAGGACAGCCGCCTTCGCCCTCTCGAGGGGCTCCCTCGCCACTATCGAGGGGTCCATGGGGAGGGCCTTGAAGTACAGCCTGTCATCCTCTCTCTCGGCGAAGACGAAGGCCCACTCCTCCCTTGCTAGGAGCATCCAGGAGGCCACCCTGTAGAGGGGGCTCTTAACTGAGACGGCGCTACCCCCGTGGAGGAGCGCCTCAGCCATCTTCCTCTCCCTGATGCCCTCGGCTAGATCCGAGAGCGTGTCTGCCTCGGCGAGCGCGGCTGCTAGGGCCTCCTTGTCGACCTCCACGGGCTCCCTCCCAACCCTCACAGCCTTCAGGGCACTTGAGAGGGAGTCAAGCACCTCCAGGGCGGCGGTGGCCTGGGGCTCGTAGGCCCTCACCTCAGCCTTAGCCGCCTCGACGTCCTCGAGGGTGATCCTCTGCTCCAGCATCGTGTGGGCGTTCATGAGGCTGTGGGCCTCATCCACTACTAGGACGAAGTCGCTGTAATCGAAGGGGTCCAGGATCGACTCGAATATGTCCCTCCTAAAGACGTAGGGGTACGTCACGACGACGAAGACGCTGTCTTCGACTAGGGAGCGCAGGGCGAAGAAGGGGCACACGCCGAGGTGCTTCGCTAGATCCGAGGCTATCCTCGTGGCGTGCATGGAGTAGTGGCCGCTGACATAGCTCCAGACCTCCTCGGCCCCGACGCTCCTGAGGTTGGAGTAGAAGGGGCAGGCCCCCCGCAGCCTCGCCAGCCTACAGTTCTCCCAGAACTCCTCGCCACTCAGCCCCTCGCCCTCCCCCGGCCTCAGGAGCGGGCAGCTCCTCCTAGCGCTGTAGAGGAAGGTGAAGCGGGCGCCTAGAGCCTTCAGCTCCCTTATCACGGGGTCTATCTCATTCACAGTCCTAACGGCCCAGAGGACCCTCTCAGCCCCGCCCAGAAGGAGCCCGTACGCCACGGCCACCGTCTTACCGAAGCCCGTCGGGGCATTGACTACCAGGAGGCCCCCCTCCCTAACGGTTCGGGCGACCTCCTCAGCCAGCTCCCTCTGCCCCCTCCTGAAGGACTCGTAGGGCCACCTCAGCTCCCCAGCAGACTCCAAGGCCCACACCGCCTCCGCATCACACCCCGCTCCCCGGAGGCCCCCCGGGGGCACTCTAGGGGTCGAGGGCCTCTAGGGGGACGCGCACCCAGTATTTCGAGGCGTCCCTCAGCACCGCTGAGGCGTCAGCCCTCTCCCTCAGCTCCCCGGGCGTTAGTGGGATCGCCTCGACCCAGGGCTTAACGCCTTCCTCCCACTCTATCCTGTAGATGGCATCGAGTCTCTCGAGGAATGTGAGGCCCTCGAAGTCGGGGCTAACTATTACGAGGTCGACGTCGCTCTCCCCGATCCAGTCCCCCCGGGCATAGCTGCCGAAGAGGTACGCCTCAACGACCCTATAGCCCCTCGACTTCAGGGCCCTCAGCAGCCTCTCAACAGCCCTCCTAGCCTCCATCGGCACCCTGCTCCAGGAGCACCCTCCTAGCCTCCTCGAGGACCCGCCTCGCAATCCCCACTGCCCTCCGGGCCTCGACCTCGTCTACAGCCTCCGATGGGAGCCCCCCCGCTGCATCCGGGTACCTCGTGACGGTATAATACTTGTTGAGGACGGCAATAGCCTCCTCGAGGTCCCCCGGCAGCCTGAAGCCGGCCTCCCTAAGGGGCCTGTATAGCTCTGAGATGACGTGGAGCCTTGGAGGCTCCCTCCTCAAGACGGTGAAGTAGAGGCTCTTGAGGGCCTTCTCCACGGCCTGGTGAGCGTAGAATGCGGCCCTAAACCAGCGGCGCCTAGCCAAGGCATCCTCGGCGTCAGCCATATCCTCCTCGGCGGCCCGAAGCCATAGGAGGGCCTCCCTCCGGATAGCCACGAGGGGCCACCCAGTAGCCGCAGGGCCCCCCCGATATTAGGGGCTCGCCGCCCCACGCCCTGGCTGGGCCGTGATGAGCACCTACGACCACCGAGGCTCTCCAGAGCCTGTGAGGGTGTGGCGGCTGCCTGAGCCCCAGGTCTATACGGGCAGGCGGGCTACGGGGAGGGCCTCTTAGTCCCCCGGGTTAGGCTGTCTAGCGGGCACCGCCCTCCAGGGCCTCGCTGGGGGCCTGGGCATGGTGTGCGGGGGCTTGAAGGGGGGTAGGGGGTGTCTGGGTGAGAGTAGTATTCTCCTAATCACGCCTGGCTCCCTCCTATTGGCTAGCGCTAGCACGCCCGTTATCGAGGCTACTCCGAGTAGCACGTAGGGGGGACCCCCGTTCTCGCCCGTCAGCTCTACTAGGGGCCACTCGCTGAGGCTCCACACTATGCCGGGATCCGGCTGCTCGTCGAGTACAACTACGACGCCTACGGTGCCTTTATCCGAGGAGGGCTCCGGGTATATGAGGGGGGCTACTAGGGTGCCCTTCCTCTTCGAGTCCAGGAGTAGCCTGGTGACCCTCTGCCAGCTCAACCCAAGCTTGGCCGCCAGCTCCCTCGTTGTCGTGAAGGATTCGGAGGCCTCCATCGCGAATAGCGTCTCCTCCCAGCGGGGCTTGTAGTGCCTCGGGCGCGCCTCCACCACCGTGCCCGTGGGTGGGCAGTACACCCTCTTTATCGTCAGGGGCCCTATGGCGTTGAGGCCTAGGAGGTCTAGGATGGAGGAGTGGGCCCTAGCCTCTTGGGCCTCCACGTAGAGTATGGCCACCTTATGCATCGAGCCCAGATCCAGGGCATCAGCAAACCCCGCGCCAGCACCACCCCTACTGGGGCCCTCGACGAGAACTACCCTATAGCCGAACGCCTCTACGTTAGCCACGAACCTGATCCGTATGCCCTGCTCGCTCGTGTAGCCGCGGAGTAGCTTGTAGTAGGTGGGCCTCGAGACCCCCAGGAGCTCCGGCAGCCTCGATATGTTGAAGCCCAGCTGCCAGGCCTCGCAGAGGGCTCTCCTGAAAACGGTTAGGGGCACCGCGGCCTCCACCCTACGCCACCCCCGCCACCTCCTCGACCCCCTCCAAGCCGCCTCTGGCTGCGTCAACGCTCACCGTGCCGATGGGCCTCCACCTCCTGGCGAGCACGCCGCCCTCCCTGACCGCGAGCCCCGCTAGGATCGGCAGTGAGAAGCGCCCCCTGAGCAGGGGCTCCCAGCCCTCCCTAGCAGCGACGAGGAGGGGGATCCCGCCGGCCGGCGGCCTCGGGGGCACGGATACGAAGCTCCACCCT
>JALSQM010000105.1 GCA_026985385.1 Acidilobaceae archaeon
AGACGGGCGAGCAGAGAACCAGGAGAGTCAGCAGCATCGAGATCTGCCTCTCGAAGACCGAGGAGCAGGGCTAACACCCCACTAAAGCGGGTGGAGGCCCACCAGAGCAACAGCGTTTTTAGAAGCATGGAACCCCGCATCCTCCTCGCCGAGATCCCCTCCTAGCCCGTTGAACCCTGGGAACAGGCTGTATAGGCCGCCAGCGGCTTCGTGCAGCCCTATTTTAGGGTTCGGCCCCACAGGCTGGACGGGGCGTCCAGCATGGGGGCTAGACTAGAGGGGCTCCTGAAGGGCGTGGTCTCCGGGAGGAGGGAGCTGGCGGCCATGATAGACGCCACACTCCTCTCGCCGACGGCGAGCCTCGATGAGGCCAGAAGGCTCATAGGCGACGTCGCCTCGAGGGGGTTCTACTGCGCCTTGATGCCCCCGTACCACGCTAGGATCCTGGCGGGTGAGGCGGGAGACGCTGGAGTGAGGCTCTGCAGCGTCGCAGGGTTCCCATATGGCTACCAGCACTACAGGGTTAAGGCGGCCGAGGTTGAGGATCTCTCCTCCCACGGCGTTGTAGAGGTTGACGCCGTCATAAATGTTGCAGCCGTCCTCTCCGGCCAGTGGGGCTATGTCGAGGAGGAGATCGGAGCCCTAGTGGACGCAGCCAGGAGGGGCGGGGCGAGGCTGAAGCTCATAGTGGAGGCTCCCCTCCTAGGTGATTCGGAGCTGGAGAGGATAGCGGCTATAGCACGCAGGGTGGGTGTCGACTACTTGAAGACGAGCACTGGAGTCCTCTCGAAGGGGGGAGACCCCTACACCGTCTCTAGGCTGGTACGCCTCTCGGGTGGCATACCGGTGAAGGCCGCTGGAGGTATAAGGACTGGGCTAGACGCCCTGGTTGCTATAGCCGCGGGTGCCTCTAGGATAGGGACCTCGAGCTACCTCAGGGTAATCGAGACCCTACCCGTTGAGGGGTAAGTGGGACTGAAGGGTGCCCGGCTTGGGTTGTGATAGGGGCAGGATAGTACTGCTAACAAGCAGGGCTGCCGAGGCTGTTGTGAGGCACTTCGCCAAAGGCCACCCCTGCGTTGAGGTTGTAGTACTCCCAGTCAACGTTGCAGCTTTCCTGACGGCCTCGAGCCTGGAGAGGATCATAGAATCCAGGCCCCAGCTCGCCGAGAGGCTCAGGGGCGCCTCACTCATAGTGGCCCCCGGCCTGGTCAGGGGGGATCTAACAGGGCTCTCAGAGGCCCTAGGAGTGCCCGTGGTTAAAGGAACCAAGTCAGCCACGGGGATCCCAGCCCTACTCAGCCACATAGAGAGGGGCGGGGAGCTATCCCCCAGGGAGCCAGCCGACTACGTGATCGAGGGTGGGAAGCCCCGGGGAGCCCCCAGGGGGTCGCCCTCGGTGAGGATAGGCCCGGTAGAGGTGGCCCTGAGGGGCCCCCCGCTGACTCTGGCCTCGGAGGTGCCCCCCGACAGGGATCCCCGCGATGAGGCCCCCAGGCTAGTGGGTGAGGGGGCCGAGATAGTGGTTGTCGGATCGGCCATCGACGACCCGCCCGAGGTCCTAGAGGGCAGGGTTAAGGAGGCCCTCGAGAGCGTCCCCAGCGACGTGGCAGTGATAGCCGAGGCTCCAACGCCCGCGCACGCCAGACTAGCCCTACAGGCGGGGGCCCACGGGGTCGCCTGCACGCCCGAGGTAGCCCATAAGCTCGAGCCCCTAGAGGGCAGGGCTGTCATAGTGGCCGACCGCTCGCTGGACGATCTCTTCCTAGCCGTGGAGACCCTCAAGTCCCGCGGTGCAGTGGCGCTGGCCGACCCGGTGCTCGACATACCACTCGTAGGCTTCGCCAGGAGCATATCGAGGTACCTCGAGGCCGTCGAGAGGATAGCGGCTCCACTAGTCTTCTCAGCCGCCAACGCCGCCACTGAGGTGGAGGCGGACACCCACGGGGTCCACGCCCTCCTGGCTGCAGTGGCCGTGGAGGTGGGGGCGAGCGTGTACTATGTAGTGGAGGACAGGTATAAGGACATGCACTCGACGGCCGAGGCCCGGGAGGCCATAATGCTCGCCGAGAAGGCCTACGAGACCGGCCTCACCGAGAGGGGGCTCCCGAGTAGGCTACTCGTCGTGAAGCAGCCCGACCCCCCACCACCCCCCAGGCTACCTCCGGGTGAGAGGGTGGGGTGGATCCCGCCGAGGCTCGACAGGGCCGGCTACTTCCTCGTCGACGTGGACCACCGCAGGGGAGTCATAGTAGCAGAGTTCAGGCCCACCCGGGGGAGCCCCGTCAGGGTGGAGGGCGAGAGCGGCCTAGCCCTGGCAAGGGCCCTCCTCTCCAGGGCCCCCGTAGCCCTGGAGCACGCCGCCTACCTGGGCTACGAGCTCTGCAAGGCGGAGCTAGCCCTAAGACTGGGCCTCACCTACACCCAGGACGACCCCCTAATACAGCCCCCCTGGAGGCGGGGTGGCAGGGGTGAGGAGGGTTAGAGCATCGGCTCCGGGGAAGGTCATACTGCTGGGGGAGCACTTCGTCGTCAAAGGCTCGAGGGCACTGGTTGCCTCAATAGACCTGAGGGCCACGGTGGAGGTCGAGCCCCGGAGCAGCTGGCCCTCACTCATAGTCAGCGAGGGCCTAGGCGCCAGCGCCGCCCTAGACGAGGGCCTGAGGGTTAGGGGTGACCCAAGGCTGGAGCCTATAGCCGCGGTGCTCGAGTGGCTGGCTGGGCAGGGCTACAGCCTGGCCCCCTTCAAGGCCCGTATCGGGGGGAGCCTACCCCCGGGGGCCGGCCTGGGCTCGAGCGCCGCCGTGGGGGCGGCCTTCGCCCTAGCCTACACGGCCCTCCACGGGGATCCCCTAGGGCCCGAGGGCCTCATGGAGGCTTCCCTGGCGGGGGAGAGGGTGGTCCACGGCAACCCCAGCGGCGTTGACCCGGCCATAGCGGCTTACGGGGGCTTCCTACTCTACAGGCGTGGCGAGGCCCCTAGGAGGCTGGATCTGAGCCTCCCCGAGGGCTACGTTGTTGTGGTTGCCGACTCGGGTATCCCGAGGAGGACCGGCGACGTGGTCTCCTTCGTCCTCGAGAGGGCTGAGGCCACGAGGCCCGCCTCCGACCTAGTCTACAGGGCGGCCGACGAGCTCGTGGGGGCAGCGGTTGAGGCCCTGAGGGCGGGGGACGCCGCGAGGCTCGGGGCCCTAATGGATCTCGCCCACGGCCTACTAGCGGGCCTCGGCGCCTCGAGTGAGGCCCTCGAGAGGCTAGTCCACAGGGCTAGGGGGGCGGGGGCCCTCGGGGCTAAGCTCACGGGGGCGGGCTGGGGAGGCTCGATTATAGCGCTCGCCCCCGAGGGGCTGGCGTTGAGGGTATGCTCCTCCTTGGAGGAGGCGGGGGCCCGCTGGGCGAGGCCCGTTAAGCTGGGGGTTGAGGGGGCCAGGCTGGAGGCGTAAAGCTTATTAACCCTCCCCCAGGGGGTTATAAGTGATACGCCCCTTCCACGGGGCTTAACTATTATAGTGGGGGAGCGAGGGTTGCCCGAGTCCGCAGGTAGGGGGGACACCGGGAAGTGCCCCCCCGATAAGGTGGTTCACGACCCCGAGAGGGGTGTAAAGGTCTGCGCCCTCACGGGCGAGGTCATAGAGGAGGGCATTATAGACGAGAGGATAGACTATAGGGCCTACGACGAGGAGGAGAGGAGGCGCAGGGCCCGCGTGGGCGGGCCCATATCCCCCGCGAAGCAGCACATGGGGGTGACTGTCGGGTACGCTATACCCGCAACGGGCAAGCCCCGGGGACTCGGTAGGTCGAAGAGGCTCGAGGCCATTAGGAGGGCTCTCGCCTACGGCACCACGCTCACTAGTGTGGAGAAGAACGTGAACCAGGCGCTCAAGAAGCTCGACGAGCTGGCGCAGGCACTCGACGTGCCGCCGCAGGTGAAGGAGGAGGCTGCGATGATCTACAGGGAGGCGGCGCAGAGGGGGCTAACGAGGGGTAGGAGCATAGAGAGCGTGGTGGCCGCCGCCCTATACGCTGCATGCAGGAGGCTCGGTATAGCCTGCACCCTCCAGAAGGTCGCTGAGAGCATAGGGATAAGGGAGGGCCTGGACCCGAAGAGGGAGGTTGCGAGGTGCTACAGGCTCCTCGTCAGGGATCTAGACCTAACGATACCCGTCATAAACCCGGAGAACTACGTTAACAGGATAACGAGCGAGCTGGGGCTACCCGAGAGCGTCGCGGCCGAGGCGATAAAGATCGTTAGGATGGCTAGGGAGGCTGGGATAACCGCTGGGAAGGATCCCAGCGGCGTCGCGGCTGCTGCCGTCTACATAGCAGCGATCAAGCAGGGCTTCAGGAAGACGCAGAAGGACGTCGCGAGCAAGGCCGGCGTGACCGAGGTGACCGTGAGGAACAGGTACAAGGAGATGGTCCAGTACATAAAGGAGAAGCTCGGTATAGACATCGAGAAGCTCGAGCAGCAGAGGCTCAAGCAGGCCAAGCAGGAGAGGGCCTCCAAACCCAGACCCTCCAAGGGCGGGGTTAAGGAGGAGCTGGCAGCAAGCACAGAGTGACCCCGGGGGTAGATTAAGGCCCGGCCCGGGAGAAAAGGATCCTGTCCCCCAAAGTGCTGGGGGGCTCTCCTGTTTTCACCCGGGCTAGGGTGTGAGGCCGACGATCTGGTCTAGCTCTTGTATCGTGAAGTTCAGGCCCAGTTTTTCTAGTGTGGACCTCCTCGGGACCCCGCGCTCGTCCCAGCCCCTCATCTCATAGTACTTGGATAGCAGGGCTCTGAAGGAGTCTATGTCTAGCTTGCTCCCGGCTAAGGGCCCCTTGGTGAGGGGCTCGCGGAACCACCTAATAGGGGGCATGTCGAGGCTACGCTCCCACCCGCCGAGCTCTCTGATCCAGAGGGCCCTGATGAGGGCGTATATCCTGTCGGCCACGTTGTAGAGGTCGTCCCACGAGTACCTGACTCCCGTGGCGTGGTAGAGTAGTTTGGGGTAGTAGTCCAGGTCTAGGCCTAGCTCCACCCAGGGCAGCCTGCAGGTTGTGAAGCTCTCGAATAGGCCTCCCCTTATCCTCTGGAGCTCTATGACCTTAGCAGCCTTCTCGGGGCCGTAGGAGAACCTGTCGGTTGCGACCTCCCAGCTTATCACCCAGGCGTCCTTGTGGTGGGCTCCTATGGGGCTTGTAGCGTAGGCCAGCGCCATCCCGGGTGCCGCGTGGCAGTCGTAAGCGCTAACCTCGAGCCCCTTGACCTGGATTGCGAACCTTATCGACTCGCCCCCAAGCCTCTCGGCGGCCCTCCTGGTCCCCTCCGCGAGCAGGTCCCCCAGGCTCGTGTCGCGGAGGGCTATCTCCCTGACTAGCTCTGCGAACCTGTCGAAGTCCCCCCACTCGATCCTCTCCTCGACTAGGCCCTTCTCACTCGCCTCCGCAGCGAAGGCCAGCACAGAGCCCAGGCTTATCGTGTCCATCCCATACTGGTCGGCGAGCCTGTTGAGCACAGCGACCTTGGATAGGTCCCCGAGGCCTATGTTGCTGCCCAGCATTGCTACGTTCTCGTAGTCTAGCTCGCTCAGCTCGCCCTCAGCGTCCCTGACCACGTTGCCGCAGGGCATGTTGCAGTTGGGGCACCCCCTCTGGGTGACCTTGAGCTCCTCCATCCTATACCCGTCTATGCCCTTATACTCGTCGAAGACCCCCTCCCTGAAGTTGTAGGTTGGGAGGACGCTGTTCTCCTGGGCCCAGTCCACGGTGGCCATAGTGCCCTGCCTCAGCCAGAACCTGTACCCCTTCTTGCCCCTCACATCCACGTAGGCCTGGGCTCCAACCTTCTTAAGGCCCTTCTCATCGAAGAGGCTCGGCTCCCCCGTTCCTATGACTACAACTGCCTTGAGCTTCTTGGAGCCCATCACGGCGCCGATGCCGGGCCTGCCACCGCTCCTCCCCTCTTGGCTTATGATGGTTGCGAATCTCACCATCCTCTCCCCCGCGGGTCCTATGAGTAGTATGCCCGCCTGCTTGCCGTACTCGCTCCGCAGCTTCCTCTCGGCATCCCATGTGTTGAGGCCCCAGAGGTGGTCCGCGTCGAGGAAGTCGACCTTACCGTCCCTCACCACGAGCACGGTTGGCTTCTCGGCCCTACCCTTAACCACTATGGCGTCGAGCCCCGCCTTCCTCATCTGGACTGATGCCAGCGAGCCTATGTTGCCGTCCCCATAGCCGCCGGTGAGGGGGCTCTTAGCCGCCACCACGAGCTTACCGCTACTCGGCAGGGGGAGCCCGCTGAGGGGGCCAACAGCGAATATCAGCAGGTTCTCCGGCCCCAGAGGGTCAGCGCCCCTCGGGAGGTACTCCCAGAGGATCCTAGCGGCGAGGCCCCTGCCCCCGATGAAGTCCCTAGCCCACTCACCGGGATACTCTACGAGCTCATACTCCTTCCTCGATAGGTCGACCCAGAGGATCCTGCCGTGCCAGCCCTTTACCACACCTAACACCCCAAGCCACGCCCTACAAGTCCTCGAGCCTCTCAGTGGTTGTGGGGCTTTTATTAGGGTTCACCATGCAGGCGGCGCCTCTCCCGGCATCTAGCAGTTACCTCATCCACGAGGCCCCTGCACTCATCGATGACCCTACCCGCTATGCGCGACCCAGCCCTTGCCGCCTCAGCCAGAGCCTCAACGGCCTGGCAGAGCGCCTCCTCAGAGCTTATACCCCGGGCCTCTAGGATTGCGGGAGATACCTTGGATTCGAAGTACTCGATATAAGGCAGGCCCCCGGGTAGCTTGTACCTCCTCAGGACCACGCCCTCCCTAGTGATGGCCGCTATAACGCCCTCCCCTATCCTGTAGGTGAGCTCGTACTCGCCCGGGGGAGGCGCTAGGCAGTAGACGAGCTCCCAGCCCCTCAGGCCCTCGCAGCCGCAGCGGGGGGTCAACCCTATGCCCCGCTAAGACCGCCCCGTCCACCCTTTAATCCCGGTGTACGAACGAGTCACCATGGCCTCCGGGCCGGACTAATGGCGCTAGGCACCTGGGCCAGGGGGATGAGTGGGGGGATGCCGAAGTTCATACACCTACTCGGCAAGGAGGCTAGGCTGAAGATAATAGAGGTGCTCGCAGCAACTAGGAGCCACCGCGAGGTAGCCGAGCTACTGGGAGTCACACCGGCTGCCGTGACCAAGTACCTCTCAAGGCGGACTCATCCAAGCGACGCAGTAGTAGCCAGGGCCCTCGAGGCGGCGACGGGCGATGAGAGGAGGAGGATAGCCGAGATAATCAGGGAGGAGATGCTTTCGGGGCTGAAGAGCTACATAGAGTGGGCGCTCTCGGAGGGCCTCTTCACCCGGGAGGACCTCCACAAGATAGAGGAGGTGGTCTACGGCAGCGTGCTCCTCTCAGCTAGGCCTGGTAGAGCCCCCCTCCCCCCAGGGAATCCTCAGCTTTAGGATCCCCCACTCCTCACCTGCCTCGACGAGCCATCCAGCTAGTATGAGTGCTATCCTCCTCCTAGCAGTCTCTCGGTCGAAGTCGACGCCGAACACCTCCCTCAGGGCATCGACGGCTACATCAGGGTCAACACGCTCCTCGAGGATGCCGGCCAGCTCCTCCACGAGGTCTACCGCCCTACTCGAGCCCCCCGAGACTAGCCTCCTCAACTCCCTGAAGTCCTCGTCCCTCAGCATGGCGGACTCTACTAGGTCCTCCCTACCCCTCCTCCTGGCCAGGCGCCAGTAGGCGTAGAGTGGCCTATAATCCTGGACTATCTTACCTGAAGCCCAGGGAGGCCTCTCGCCGCCCTGCAAGCCTCAGCCCCCAGGGTGGCCTATGGGTGGCGGAGGTAATAGTGGAGCCTTAGGGGGTGCCAGGGGTTGGATGTGTACGTGCTCGACACCACTGCCGTCACCGAGGCCAGGCTGAGGAGGAGGCTCGGTGCCCAGAGCCTCGAGGAGGTCGTTAGGAGGATTGCGGGCCTACTCAGGGAGACGCGCATGGGGCTAGGCGCTCACTTCTACATGACGCCGGCGACCTGGAACGAGCTGAGGAGGATGCTCCTAGGCAACGGGGTGAGCCTAGACGCAGTCCAAGAGCTGGCGGCGTGGGTGACCGTCAAGCCCCCCGACAAGCTCAGCGCGAGGCTCCCAGCCTCTGTGTTCAGCGAGTATGTAGCCGACGTTAGGAGGAGGCTCTACAGGGGCCTCCGGGTGGCCGAGGCGGCTCTGAGGAGGGCAGTCAAGGAGTGCCCGGGGGGCAGCGAGGAGTGTGTGGGGGAGCAGATTAGGGGTCTCAGGGACCGCTACAGGGAGGCCACGAGAAAGGGGCTCCTCGACAGCGTCGAGGACCTGGACACGGTGCTCCTAGCCCTAGAGATGCACGCCATACTAGTCTCAAGCGACGAGGGGATCAGGAGGCTCGGAGAGCAGCTGGGGGTAACCATACTGGATCCCGAAGACTGGGTCGAGGCTCTCCAGAGGATGTCGAGGGCTGCGAGGGGTAGAAGCGGGGCACAACAATCCAATCGATGACTAAGAACCCGAGACCCCGTTCAGAACGCTTTAAAGCCCCAAGGAGACCCACCAACACAAATGGGGGAGCCGCCGTAGCTCAGCGGTAGAGCGCCGGCCTCGTACGGGCCGGGTGCCCCGGAGTCGCCCCCGGGAAAGCCGGTGGTCGCGGGTTCGAATCCCGCCGGCGGCTCCAGCCCATAAAGCCTCCCGGGCGCTACCAGGCCCTGGAGGGTGCCGGGGTAGCTCAGCGGTAGAGCGCCGGGCTGTTAACCCGGTGGTCGGGGGTTCGAATCCCCTCCCCGGCGCCAGCCTGTTGTCCTGGCCCCTCCCCGGCGCTCCTGTCATTCGCCCTCCACAGCTGGCAGGGGGCTCCCTGTCCCC
>JALSQM010000106.1 GCA_026985385.1 Acidilobaceae archaeon
CTCGACCCGGAGGAGGCCCCTGCTGGGGCCCACTAGGATGGCCGCTAGGGCTAGGGTCAAGCCTGTCAGGGTCGCCGCCCCAACGAGTGGGTGGGCCGCCGTGAAGCCCGTTAACCCCCGGCGGAGACTGTGGAAGGACTCGGCTATTAAGCCGACGCCGTACTGGCCCCGGTAGTGGAACTCGGTGTAGTTATAGTGCTCGTCGTCGAACACTATCAAGTCGGCCTCCCTCGCCCCAGACGCCTCTAGGGTGTAGACCGCTATACTCCTCGACGACCCCAGCCACCCCAGCTCGCCGCGGTACAGGAAGTTCGAGTATATAGAGGCGTCGCCGACGACGAGAACCCCACTCCACCCAGGGCCGCCCCGCCACACGACGGCGGCATCGCCTGTCTCGCGGTAGCGGCAGAGCACCCGGGCGCCGGGCGGCGCCTCCACGGAGAGCGCCTTCGTCGAGGGCCCGGAAGCCGAGGGGCAGTCTATGCTGAGTACATACCGCCAATACCCGGCGCCCCGGGGGTTCACCTCTAGACCGCCGAGCCCCGGCGCCCCGAGGGCTCGGAGCAGGCTCCTCGTGACCCCTATGTCGTCGGCCACGAGTATCCTCAGCCTACCGGTCTCGTAGGCTTTTACCAGCTCCTCCACCTCACCCTCCCCAAAGGGCTTATCCGGCCCGAGGACAACGTAGAGCACCCGGGCGCCCCGCAGCGCCGCCTCGGAGGCCTCCCCCGGGCCCCCCAGCACGGCGCCGTAGGCCTTCCTTGCGTAGAGGTAGAAGGAGCTGGAGCCCCCGGCGCCGGGGTTTAGGGGGCTAACATCGTACCACATGTAGGACTTGAAGGTTGCCTCGAACGCCGGCCCCGCGACTAGGGCGGCGGCCGCCAGGCCCACTATGGCTAGGGCACCCGCCAGCCCCAGGATCCTGGCGACCCCGGATGCTAGGCTCGAGAGCAGGGCGCTACCGGCCTCGAGGGCCCTACCCGGCCTCGCCACCTCCAGCCTCCCTCGCTAGCCTCCTCAGCCTCTCCAGATCCCCGGGCCCCGGGGTCCTCGTACTATACATTAAGTCCTCGTACTCCCTAGCGAAGGCGCTGGCGGCCCCCCCGCCGAGGAGGGCGGCTACCTCCCTGGCGGTCGCCCACTCAACGCTCCTACCGGTAATCCTCGAGGCCCTCTCCCTCAGCTCTAGGAAGATCCTCCTAAGAGCTGCTCGGAGGCCCTCGTACACGTAGAACCCTCCCAGGCCCCGCCCCCCGGGGGGCCCCGCGGAGCCCGCTGGGCTTAGGCTCGAGGGCCTCACCAGCCTGAGGAGGAGGGCGGCGAGGCCCAGCGCGGCTAGGGCTAGGCCTGTGATGCCTAGCAGCGTGAAGAGGTTTAACCCATGCGGCAGCGAGGCGTGGAGGCCGTGTATCGCCGGGGCTGGGGTGGACGGGCCGGCGTGCCCCCCGCCGGCTGCTGGGGCTGCTGTGGGGGTCCCCGCCTGGATCAGGGGGCCGGGTGGTATGACGTGGTGCGGCACGTCTACCGGCTCCAAGTGGGTGCACCCCAGCGGTCTAGGATCCTCCTCAAGTCATCGCCTACATGGGGGATCCTCCTCGCGAGTATCTCTAGTACCCTGAACCTCTCCCACCTACCCTCGCGCCACACGTAGGCCTCCAGCGTCTCCCCCCTCTCCCTCAGTGAGACCCTCACATACCGGGGGGGCCCCGCTACCTGGAGTAGGGTGCCGGGCCTCACGCCTAGAACCCTCCTCAGGTAGTCGCTGGCCAGCCTCCACTCGAGCCTCTCCGTGGCCTTGACGGGGCTCTTCTCCTCCCTCCCGGTGAAGTGCGCTATTATGGCCTTGAGTATCCCCCGTAGCCCCCCCACCTGGAAGGAGGCCCCCGGGGCCCCCGCCTCCTCGAAGATCCGCTCGGCCGCCCTCCTCGCGGCCTCAGCGTACTCCCCGGGTGGGAGGCGGGGCTTGAGCCTGGCGTCCCTCAACTCGGGCTCTCCCCCGGGGGGCTTGGGGGCTGAGAGTGCGAAGAAGTAGAGATCCCCCGCTATGGGTGAGATGT
>JALSQM010000107.1 GCA_026985385.1 Acidilobaceae archaeon
GAGCCTCGCGGAGGCCTCTAGTATGGATGAGGAGATGTAGGCCCCGGCCTCGACGAGTGCTCCCGGGCCTATGTATGCCGGGCCCTCGACGACCGCCCCCGACGAGATCCTTGCCCCCCTCTCAACCGTGACCCTGCCCTCGAGGGTGGCGCCCCTCCCTATCGAGGCCTCGGGGTGTATGGTGGGCTGGGCGAGCTGGAGCGCTATCCTCTTGGCCTCGAGGAGATCCCAGGGGTAGCCTATCTCCACCCAGTCCCCGTGCCAGACCAGGGCCCCGAGGACCCCCTCACCCGCGAGCCTGTTGAGGCCCTCCTCGAAGCCGTGGGAGGCAAGCACCCTAAGCGCCGCCCTAGAGGCGGCTAGGACGCCTGCGAACACGTAGCCAGCCCCGGCCCTGGCCTTCGCGGAGCCGGGTGGTATGTAGGCGCTCACCGAGCCCGAGGGGCTCATATCGAGGAACCCGTAGGTCTCGAGGCCCGTGGCTACGGGGACCGCCGCTAGCACCGCCTGGTAGCCGCTCGTCGAGTAGTAGTCGACCACGGCCGAGGCCATGCCCCTGGGGGCCGATATGAAGCCCGTGAACGCCAGCACCACGGTCTCGGCGTCCTCCCTCTCGGACTCGGCCCTGGCAACGGCTATCGCGGAGTCCAGGTTGCCCACGAGGGGCTGCTCCACCACCCTGGGAGCCTCCCTGAAGAGGCCCCCACGGCCCGGGGGCGCTACAACCACGACCCTACGGGTCACCGGGGACAACTCCTCGAGGGAGTAGACGTAGAGGGGCCTCCCAGCGAGCCTCACGAGGGCCTTCGGGGTCCTCTTAACGAGGGGGCGCAGCCTCACCCCCTCGCCCCCAGCTAGTACCACGCCCAGCACCGCGGGTCACACCTCACTCTACTGTGACCGTCTTCGCCAGGTTCCTAGGCTTATCGGGGTCATAGCCGCTCTGAACGGCTTTATAGTATGCCAGCAGCTGGAAGAACGGTGTGAGGGCGTAGGGCTCCATCAGGATCCCCCCGCCGGGGACCTCTAGGACAGCTATATTGGGGGCCTGGGGCAGCTCTAGGCTCATGTCGCGGGGCTTGACCACCATGACCCTTGCCCCCCGAGCGGCCATCTCGAGGGCGTTCCCGGCTATCTCCGGGGAGTCACTCGTCGCCACTAGGAAGACTGGGAACCCATCCTCCACCAGGGCTATGGGGCCGTGCTTACTCTCACCGGCCGGGTACGCCTCGGCGTGGAGGTAGGCTATCTCCTTCACCTTCAGCGCCCCCTCCCTCGCTATCGGGTACCCCAGCCCCCTGCCGAGTATGTAGAGGCTCCTCCACCCACGCTCCCTGGTGGCGAGGAGCTTCGCTACGGGCTCGCTATCCCTGATAGCATCAGCTATGACGCTCGAGGCCCTCGAGAGGCCCCGAGCCTCCGCCCGGGCCTCCCCGGGGTCCATGCGGCCCGTGGCGGCCGCCGCTGCTAGTGCTAGGAGCTGGAGGGCCATTATCTGGGAGGTGAACGTCTTAGTGGCGGCTACCCCTATCTCGGGCCCGGCTCTTATGTAGATGGTTACATGGCTCTCCCTGTCGAGGGCGCTCCCCACAACGTTCGTGACCCCCACAACCCTAGCCCCCCTCTCCTTGTAGGAGCGAACCGCCTCTAGCGTATCGTAAGTCTCCCCGCTCTGGCTCACGGCCACAACCACGTCGCCGGCCCCCACGGAGTTCTCGTAGACCTTGAACTCGCTAGCTATCAGCGGTATGGGGGGGACCCCGGAGACCCTCGCGGCGTAGTAGGAGAACACGAGGCCAGCGTGATAGCTCGTCCCGGCCCCGACAACGTAGAGCCTCTCAGCGCTGGCGACTAGGCCGGCGGCCCTCCCGAGGTTGGGGTCGTCGAGGAGCCCGTTGTAGGTGTCGGTGAGGGCTTGGGGCTGCTCGTATATCTCCTTTATCATGAAGTGGGGGTAGCCCCCCTTACTCGCCTTCTCAACGCTCCACTCAACGGTCTTAAGGCGGGAGGCCACCTCGGCCTGAGGCACCCTCGTATAGGATCCCCCGGGCCCGAGCTTGTATACGGCCACGTCATCAGGGCTTATCCAGCCGAACTCCCCGTCATCGAGCGTCACAACCCTCCTCGTTATGTGGAGTAGCGCCGGTATATCACTAGCGACTGCGTTCACGCCCTCCCCAAGGCCTAGTATTAGGGGGCTCCTCATCCTGGCGAAGTAGATCCTATCCGGCTCCCCGGCTACGAGTATTGCTAGGGCATAACTCCCCTCAAGCCTCGCGAGGGCCCTGGCTAGGGCCTCTAGGGGATCCAGACCCCTCCTCAGCCCCTCCTCTATCAGGTGGGCTATGAGCTCCGTGTCAGTCTCACTCCTAAGCCTATGCCTCCCACTAAGCTCCTCTCTGAGGCTCGCATAGTTCCTTATGACACCGTTGTGGACAACGGCAACCATCCCGTCGCAATCTATGTGGGGGTGGGCGTTGCCATCGGTGGGCGGCCCGTGGGTCGCCCACCTAGTGTGCCCTATCGCAGTGCTACCCGAGAGCCTGTCCAGGCCGACCCTGACCCTCACATCAGCTATCTTCCCGGCCCCCTTCCTCACAATAATAGACCCGCCAGCGTTAACGGCTACACCTACACTGTCATACCCCCTATACTCGAGTCTAACGAGTCCCTCCAAGACCAGTGGTACCACGTCGCGGTCCCTAGCGGTTACACCGATAATACCACACACGAGACCGCACACCCACCAGACCATAGGGGGTTGAGAGGGCCACGCCTAAAAGCTGAGTGGGAGTCGGTTGAGACAGGTCTCCTCACAGCCGCCAAGGGCTCAGGCCCGTGGACTCCCCACGCCCCGGGGAGCCGCGTGCACTTGGAACCCTTAAGCGTTGCATCAACCCAAGCGGTAGCCCCCCCTAAAACCCGCATCAACAACGCGTTAGGAGGGAGCTGGGGGTAGACTAGATGCAGCGAGGCAAGGCGAGCGCCACGGGCGTCACCTTGGAGGGGGAGGGGCTGTGCCCACGCTGCGGGGGAGTCGGGAGGTACCGCTACACCGTGAGGGGCTCACCCCGCAGCTCCTCGGTGGTGGTTGAATACGAGTTCGAATGCGCCTTCTGCGGCCACAGGGAGAGGGCTAGGATAGAGCTGCCCTTGAAGGCGGCCTACTACCTCAGGTACCTACTGGATGAGAGGGCTAGGATAGAGGTTGAGAGGACGTGGCACGCATCCAGGCTTAAAGCCGTTCTCGGCGAGTGCATTGGAGGGTGCGGGGAGTGACCAAGTGGAGGCTGCGCTGCACAGAGTGTGGCAGGGAGTGGGTGCTAGCGGCTAGCTTCCCCCTGGATAAGATGGGGAAGATATACCACTACTGCCCATACTGTAAAAAGAACACCTTCCACGTCGTCATTGATAGGATAGAGGAGTAGGGGGCCCCCTCCAGGGCCTGCGGGGGCTGGGGGGCTCTAGGGCCATCCTAGTCATCTCCTCGACGAACTCCTCAACAGGCATTACGACCTGGTCCCCCTCACGCCTCCTCCTAACGCTGACTGTCCCATCCAACGCCTCCCTCTCACCTATCACAGCCACGTAGAGGGCCCAGAGCCTACCTGCAGCCCTGATCCTCGCCCCGAGCCCTCTAGTGGGGGGGTCCACGTAGACCCGCAGCCCTAGGGCTGCGAGCCTCGAGGCGAGATCCTCCGCTAGGGCCTCCTGGGCCTCCTTGACGGGTATGACGGCCACGTGCACCGGGCTGGCCCAGAAGGGCATGTAGGGCACCCTCCCGCTCCTAGCCTCGGCGACGCCGTTGTCGACGAGGGCCCTTGCGAGTTCGAGGGAGGGGCCTATGCAGGCGGCTCCTCGCCCCGACGACTCTATCCAGGCGCCGAGGGGGACGGCCTTACCCGTGGGGGAGGTGTAGTAGAGCAGCTTTCCCCTGTAATCAGCGTACCACTGGAGGTTGAGCCCCTCACCCTCCCTAGAGGCGGGGAGCTCCGACACCCTCGAGTGGAGCCCCTCCGCCAGGCCGGCCACGCCCCCCAGTGCCTCCCCATCACTGGCCTCGAATGCTAGGACATCACCCGCCCCCGCTAGGGGGTATACTCCGGTCCCGCCCCTCTCCAGGTGCTCGAGGCACACCCTAACGAGTGCGTGGGGCTCGGGTAGCTCGGACGCCCTCGGGATCCAGCGGTACTCGGCTTCAACGCTTATGCCGCCTGAAGCGTGGAGGAGGGCGCCGCTGGCGATCTCGGCTCCGAGGGGGGTCACCTTGGGGTAGAGGCCGAACCTAGCCATTACATTGACCGACTCACCGCTCCACGGCTGGGTGAAGCGAGGCGCCAGCCCCCTACGCTCGGCATCCCTCAGCTCGAGCGTCGAGCCCGAGTGCGTATAGGAAGCCCCAAGCCCCCTATACTCCCGGGAGAGCTCGCAGAGTGGGTGGCCGACACACTCCACTGTAAAGGACTTATACCACCCGAAGGGGGCCCTGTAGACCTCTCCATCCCACCTATCCCTAAGGATCCTCTCGGCCTCCACGAGTAGGGAGTAAGCTTGCCTGGGCTCGGCCAGTCTACTACTCAGATGGGCGAAGGGGTAGAGTAGGATGCACCTCACCCCAAGCCTCCCCGCCTGCTCCACAGAGTCGCTAACCAGCCTCTCAACCTCCGCTCTCCCATCTCCATCCTCCACACTGACAAATACGACAAGGCACTCCCCCAGGTCGAGGGAGGAGGGAGGATCCGGGGGATCCTTCAGCGCCTTCCTGACAGCTCTGAAGGAAGTCCTCCTACTATGGAGTAGGAGAACCCTCAACCCCCACACCACCCAGGGGGGAGGCGGGGGGCTTCCGTATCTTAAACCGCCTCCGAGGACGCCTGACCCGAGGGGCCCCCGTTACCCCGCTTAGGATAAAGCCTCCCGTTACAGGGTTCATGGGAGGGGATGGAAGAGTGTCGGAGGAGGGAAGTGGGAGGCCTATTATACGTGACATAACCGAGCTCCCGGGTATAGGGCCTACAACGGCCCAGAAGCTCGTTGAGGCGGGGTACTCGAGCATAGAAGCGCTCGCAGCCGCCACACCGCTCGAGATAAGCAACGCAACCGGGATCCCCCTGCAGACGGCCGCTAAGATAGTGAAGGCTGCTAGGGAGGCCGTGGGCTTCACCATAAAGACGGCGCTCCAGTTGAAGAAGGAGAGGCTTGCCGCTAAGAAGATCACGACTGGCAGTAAGAACCTCGACGAGCTCCTTGGGGGAGGCGTGGAGACTAGGACTATAACAGAGTTCTTCGGAGAGTTCGGTAGCGGTAAGACGCAGATATGCCACCAGTTAAGCGTGAACGTCCAGTTGCCCGAGGATCAGGGCGGCCTGGAGGGTAAGGCTGTCTACATAGACACCGAGGGAACCTTTAGGTGGGAGAGGATAGAGCAGATGGCGCGGGGCCTGGGCTTAGACCCGGATAAGGCCATGGAGAACATCTACTGGATAAGGGCCATTAACAGCCATCATCAGATGGCTATAGTGGAGGAGCTATTCGACTTCGTTAAGAGGGAGAACGTGAAGCTCGTCGTGGTCGACTCCCTAACCAGCCACTTCAGGGCGGAGTTCCCTGGCCGCGAGAACCTCGCCATGAGGCAGCAGCTCCTCAACAAGCACCTACACCAGCTCATGAGGCTGGCCGAGATGCTCGACGTAGCAGTCGTAGTGACAAACCAGGTCATGGCAAGGCCAGACGTCTTCTACGGTGACCCAACGCAGGCCGTGGGAGGCCACGTCGTAGGCCACGCGCCCGGCATACGTGTTCAGCTGAAGAAGAGTAGGGGCAACAAGAGGATAGCCAGGATAGTGGACGCGCCCCACCTACCCGAGGGCGAGACTGTTTTCGCGATAACCGAGTGGGGCATCAGGGACCCCGAGTAGAGGGCTCAAGACACTCCCTGAGGCAGCCAGCCCCCCTACACCTAGAGGATCCGCAGACCACACTGCCGTCGGGGTAGACCCTAGCCCTGCAGTCGAAGGCTTCAAGGGAGAGGGCGTCACCCCTCCAGGAGGCCAGCCAGACGGTCTCCCCGTCAATGAGGCCTCTAACCTCCACGATGATCTCGTGCCTCAGGCCGGAGAGTCTATCACGCCCCAACCCCCTCTTAGATGACACCTCATACCTCCCAGGGGGCCAGATGCAGTAGAAGCACTCAACGCCCACGCAGAGAAGCCAGGCCAGGCCCTCGACGGGGCTCCGGAGCCTCGCTGGGGAGAGCATGGACGCCAGCCTCCCGGGGTTCCGCGATCTCAGCGGCAGCCTCAAGGGCTTGGGGGCGCCTTCGACTAGGAGCCACGGGGGCCATCCACTTAACACCTAAGACACCCCCGAGGCCCCTGGGGGTCGAGAGGATTTTGGGGTGGCCCCACCTCTACTGGCTACTAGCCGCTGCCGCACTGTCTTTCCTGGCGTATGCCTCCTACCTCGATGTGAGGTACCGCGAGGTGGAGCCCGCCTACTGGTACGCGGCGCTCAGGATCCTAGCCCCCCTAGGGGCCTTAATGGTGTACGAGTCGCTTAGAGCCCCCATACCGCATAGGGTCGTGGTGGCGCAACTAGCCGCCGACGCCGCCGCCGTGGCGGCGGCCCTAGCGACCTATCTAGCAGGCCTCCTAGGCGGCGGCGACCTACTGGCCGTGGCCCTCATAGCCGCTGCAACCCCCCTGGGAGACTCATCGCTGCTACCCCCAGCACTACTGGCGCTCCTCTATGGCTCCCTGGCCTCCCTAGCCCACGTCATCCGCTTCTGCCTGGTCAACGTGGCCCGCCACAGGGCTAGGCTCGCCGAGCTGGCCAGGCGGAGGGGGCTATGGAGGGCCTTGGCGGCGTGTTTCACATCAACCCCAATGAGGGTGGGGGAGGCGCTGGCGCGGGGCTGGCTATACCCTGCATCGTGGGAGGTGGGGCCGTATCGGTTGGTGGAGGAGGATCCCCCGGCCCTCCTAGCGCAGGTCGCCTCTGAGAGGGGCTACGACGCCTGGGTATGGGTTACACCAGGGCTCCCGGAGGTCCTCTACATAGCCCTAGGCTACCTGGCAGCGCTCCTCGTGGGGGACCAGCCTATAAGGATCCTCATGGCCCCCCACGCAGGGTAGCCTATGGGGGGTTAGGTTTGGAGGAGTGGCCTAAGCCCTGGTATAGCGTCCTCTGGGCCCCCTGGAGGATGGAGTACATCAAGTCTAGCGTGGAAGGCCGCGCGGCCGCCTGCGTGTTCTGCGAGGCCCCCAAGCTAGACGAGGAGGAGGCCCTCGTACTCTATAAGGCCTCGAAGTCTTACGTGATACTCAACAGGTACCCCTACAATACAGGACACCTAATGGTGGTACCATACAGGCACGTAGCAAGCCTGGAGGATCTCGATCCCGAGGAGCTATTAGAGATAAGCCTCCTAGTCAAGGCCTCCCTCCGGGCGCTGAGGAGGGCCTACAAGCCCCAGGGCTTCAATGTAGGCGTTAACATAGGCAGGCCGGCGGGGGCCGGTATAGCCGATCACGTGCATGTACACGTGGTGCCCCGGTGGGTCGGCGACTCCAACTTCATGCTGATACCCGGCGGCACTAAGGTCATACCCCAGGATTTGAGGGAGACATACAAAACCCTAAAGCCCCTCGTGGCCGAGGAGGCTGGGAAGCTCCTAGAGACGCCTGAGAGGTGATGTTGGGGGGTGAACCACCTATTCATAGTGACGCACACAGACCTCGACGGGGTGGGTAGTGCAGCCGCCTACGTTAGACTGGCGGGCGTTGAGAAGGACTATTACACCATAGTGTTCGCGGAGCCCTATAACCTCGACGAGGCCCTCTCGGGCCTCAAGGACTACGTTGGATCCGGTGATAGGCTAGTGCTAGCCGATCTCGGGCCCAACAAGCTGGTCTTCGAGGAAGTCGTTAACCTGATGAAGCACTTCATAGATAACGGCGTGGAAGTTGAGTGGTACGACCACCACATATGGGATCCAAGCGAGGAGAGGGAGATCAAGAGTCTCGGGGTTAAGTTATACATCGACACATCGACTTGCGCTACAGGTGTTGTAGTGAAGTACTTCCCCCATGAGAGGAGGGATGAGAGCGGTTTCACAGAGAGGCTCGCAAAGGCGGTATGCGCCGCGGATCTCTGGAGGTGGGATGACCCGCTGGCCCCCAAGCTCTTCAGGGTCGCCGGTAATAGGCGTGACGAGGACTGGAAGAGGAGGCTCGTAGACAAACTATCATCGGGGATCCTCTGGGACGACGAGCTGCAGGCGAAGCTAGAGGAGTACGTTAACAGAGAGCTTGAGGGGATGCACAAGGCACTCAAGAACCTCGTAGTTAGGGGGTCGAGGAGCGACTGCCTCGTAGCGGCCACGATCAAGGATGAAGGCCCTCCCTCCAGCAGCTTCGTGGGGGCCCTTATGCTCTCGAGGTATGGGGCCGACATAGCAGTAATAGCTAGGCCCAACGGCGCGCTATCCCTTAGAAGCAGGAGTGTGAACGTCCAAGTCGTCGCCAAGAGGCTCGGGGGAGGGGGCCACCCACGCGCTGCGGGGGCTAAGATAAGCGTCCCACTCTGGGTTAGAATAGCCTCTATAATCTACAGGAAGGCTCTATCGAGGTACATCGCTGGCCTCGTGAGGTCTAAGGCTTTAGAGGAGGGCGTCTGCAGGCCTCATAGCTAGTGTGCCGCCAAGCCCAAGCTTATGGATATATCCTCTCGGGGGCAAATCAGCGCGGGGGAACAACCTAACCACTGGCCAGCGTCGGTGACCGGTGATTGAGAGGATAGGAGCTACCTATATACCAGGGTCTA
>JALSQM010000108.1 GCA_026985385.1 Acidilobaceae archaeon
ACACTACCCGCCAGCGCTCCGAAGCACCTCTACCTCTGGACGGCACTCGACGCCTTAGCCCACGCAGTGGAGGCGCTAGCCAGCACAGGGGCTACCCCATTCAGCGACGCCCTAGCCCTCCACGCGGCCGAGATTATATTCGTGAACCTCAAAAGAGCGCTGGAAGGCGACGACGAGGCTAGAAGCCTCATCCATGCAGCAGCCACGATGGCTGGTATGGCGTTCACGAACGGGGGCCTAGGCCTCGCGCACGCTATAGCGCATCCCCTAGGAGCCGCCCTTCACACCCACCACGGTGCCACTGTCGGCATAGTACTGCCTCGCGTTGTTGAACTCAACTACTCCGACGCGGGGGCTCGCAAAAAATATGAGACCCTGAAGAGCGTCTTGGAGAACATCGATGGGTTACCGAGGGCGAGTAGCTTAACTGAGCACCTATACAGGCTCTACGAGAAAGTGGGGGCCCCGAGGGGTCTCCGAGACCTAGGCGTTGAACGGGAGAAGGTTGAAGACGTGGCTGCATGGGTAGCGGAGGAGGCCCTCCACGACCCTGATATAGCCTACGCGCCAGTAGTACCTAGCCCCGAGGAGCTGGAGAAACTTATACTCAGCCTCTACTAGTAACTCAGGAGCAAGGGGTGGGGCTATGCCTAGATTCCCCAGCCGGGAATGGGCCGAGGAGTACTGTAAGAAGCTCAACGAATCAGAGGGCTATAGGAGGAGCGCTAGGGGTTGGGTCTGGCCAATACTCTTCAAGGTAGAGAGGCCCGAGGGCGCCAGCCCGGGTTTCCTCCTGAAACTCAATAATGGAGTCTGCGAGGGGGTTGAATGGTTCGACGATGCGAGAAGCGCTGACGCCCCCTATATACTCTCCGCTAGGCTTGAGGACTGGCTAGACATCATAAACGGCAAGGTGAACCCTGTAACAGCCATAGTCAGGAGGAAGCTAAAGCTGGAGAAGGGAGAGATAGGGATGATAATGAGATATCCCCTCGCAGCACTCGAGATGGTGAGGGCGGCCCAGAAAGTCGAGACCATAGTGTAATCCTTCCCGGGAGCCTCAGGTTAAACGACGTCCAGCCCCACTTTCTTAGAGAAGTTGCTCACCACTATACCCACGAGCTTTCCCTCCTTCAACCTCACTATCACGTCATCTTCAACCATTATGCTCTCATCCGCCTCCTCCCTGCCGAAATTTATGTATAAGATGTCGTTATGCCTATCGTACTCTATCCAAAGCTTGTCTATGTCCTCGATGCATAGCTTCCTAGTCTTCTCCATACTGGCCTCGAACTCCTCGAACCTATCCCGGGGGGACTCCATGCTAACACCCTAGGGGGCTATCGTCTACGAGAAGCCCGGCTTCCTCACTTTCACTACCTCCTTGTTCACTAGCGTTGGCGGAACCTCGCCTTTATAGAACGCTATCAGGTTATCTGCCACTAGATCGGCCATCTTGGTTCGGGTCTCCCAGGTAGCGCTGCCTATGTGTGGGGTTAGGACGACGTTGTCTAGCTTCGTTATCGGGTGATCTGGTGGTAGAGGCTCTTGTGGGAACACGTCGAGGGCAGCCGCAGCTAGGTGGCCCTCCTTGAGCGCCTCAACTAGGGCGTCTAGGTCTACTATCCTCCCCCTGGCGGTGTTCACTAGTATGGCGCCCTTCTTCATCATCCGTATCCTCTCCCTGTTCATGAGGCCCTCCGTCTCCGGCGTCAATGGGGTGTGTATTGTTACTATGTCGGATTCGGCGAGTAGCCTCTCGAGGGGGGCGTACTCGGCGCCGAGCTCCTTTTCCTCGTCCTCCGAGAGCCTTCTAACGTCGTAGTATAGAATCCTCATGTTGAAGCCCTTAGCCCTGCGCGCTACAGCCCTCCCTATGCGGCCCATACCTATGATGCCCAGCGTCTTCCCGTTAACCTCTATCCCAAGCATCATCGTTGGATGCCAGCCCGTCCCGGTCTTGTACCACTCACCACTCCTAACGAACCTATCAGCCTCAACGATCCTGCGGGCAGCGGCTAGTATGAGGGCCCACGTTAGATCGGCTGTGGCCTCCGTTAGCACGCCCGGGGTATTTGTAACGTAAACACCGTGCCGGGTAGCGCAGCCGATATCAATGTTATCGTAGCCGACGGCGTATTGAGCTATTATCCTGAGCCTCGGCGAGCTCTCTATCAAGTTACAGTCGACCCTATCAGTCAAAAGCGTGACCAGGGCATCACTCCTCTTAGCCTCTTCTAATAGCTTCTCGTATGACGGAGCCTGGTACTTGTCCCAGACAACGACGTCATAGTACTCTCCCACTCTTTTAAGAGCATCCCCAGGCAGCTCCCGGGTTACGAAGACCCTAGGCTTAGCCATACCCACCAACCCGGAGTACTGACGCGCTTCTTTAGAGGTTTAAACGCAAATCCCAACCATAGCCGTCCACCTGGAGGGAAGCCGCGTTGAGGCCTAGAATCGCGGTCGCGTACAGCGTCAAGGATCCCGCGGGGTCGGGGGCGGCCTCCAGGCTGCTGGAGCTGGCATCCAACACTAGGGAGGGCTCCTGCCCGCTAGCCTCTAAGTGTTGGATACTCGAGGGAGACATCCTCATGGGCGGCTACGATTCCGATACAGTGGATATGGAGTTCCTAGACGAGACCCCTGATCCGCAGGCCGAAGCGGTCATAGTGCTGTCTAGGCACAGCTCCACAGCGGGGAGGCCCAGTCTAACAACGCACCACGTGGGGAACCCTACTAAGAGAACCCTTGGGGGAGACCCTGAGACCCTAGGGGTAAGCGCGCCGCCACTCTCTAGAGCGCTTCTACGCGCCTATAGGGAGGAGGCTGAGACCCTAGGCCTTACGGGTGAGTACGAGGTCACACTCGAGGCCACGCACCACGGGCCGACGGGGGTTTCGAAGCCTATAGTATTCATAGAGATCGGGAGCACCCCGGACAGGTGGGCCGACCCCAAGGCCCAGGAGGCTATGGCGCTAGCAGTCCTTAGAGTGCTGAGATCACCCCTCGAACGCTGCGAGGCCGCTGCAGGCTTCGGGGAGACACACTACCCACGTAAGTTCACAGAGATACACCTAGATGGCGACTACTGTATGGGCCATATCATACCCCGCTACGCCCTACAGGAGGGGGTGCCCCCGCGTGTCGTGGAGCAGGCTATAAACAAGACGTGGCCCTCTAGACCGCGGGTTGCCCTGATCCACAAGAAGTCCCTTAGAAGCGAGCAGAGGAAAGGCCTCATAGACCACCTCAAGAGTCTGGGTGTGGAGACTCAGCTAATCTAGCAGGGCACCTACACCGCAGGCGGGATAGGACGTGGTAGCCGGGCGGGGATTCGAACCCCGGTCACGGGGGCCAAAGCCCCGCATCCTGGGCCGCTAGACGACCCGGCTGCCCTGATTATTGGAGCGAGGTCTCGCCCCCTAATTAGTGTTAGTCTAGTATTAGATGTGCTTGAGGATTCCACTAGGGTTGACTGGGCCCTTCAGTAGAGAGCCCCCCTCCTCCGACGGGATTGAAGCTCCTCAGGCGTACCTGCCGTGACTACCTCGTATAGGACAGCCTTCTTCCCCGGGGCGGGGCGGAGTAGTCTGCCCAGCCTCTGGAGGAACTGGCGGCGCGAGCCTGTGCCTGAAGCCAGTATTCCAACGTTTGCATCTGGTATGTCAAGCCCCTCATCGCCCACGGTTGTCACCACTAGAACCCCGCTCTCCCTTGCCTTGAACTCCTCGAGCTCCCTCTTCCTCCTCGAGGCATCCATCTCTCCGTGGATAATGTTGGCGCCGAGGATTCTAGCCAGCTCCTCGGCCTGCCTGCGGTACTGGGTGAACACTATGATCTTGGATCCCCTGGCCAGCTCCCTCTTCACTATAGAGACTATGGCCTCCACCTTTGCCGGGTTGTCCTGTATTAGAGCCCTCATCTGCGAGTGAACCCTCAGCGCTTCAATGGCTGAGGGGTCGCCTTTACGCGCCGCCTCTAATACCTCCTCGAACCTCCTCCTCCCTGCCAGGAGCTGGTAGCGCCTCCTGAGGGCCTGGTACTCCCTCTTCAACTGCGGTGGCAGCTCCACTGGGATCCTCCTGATCTGGAAGGGTGCCAGGTAGCCTTCCTGGGTCAGCCTCCCCGGAGTCGTGTGGTACACTACACCTCCAATTATGGGGAATATCTCCTCGTGTTTACCATCCTCCCTCTCAACAGTAGCGGAGAGACCCATCCTATAGGGTGCGGGTAGGCCCATAGCTATGGCTCTAAACTTATCCGCGGGCAGGTGGTGCGCCTCATCGAAGATCACCAATGGGAACCTGCCAGCGAAGACGTCCAGCTTCCTATAGGCTGTCTGGTAAGTCGTCACTGTTATGGGTCTTATCGCCTTCTCCTCACTATAGTAGGCACCCACCAGAGCGCCTGCATCACTAAACCTTCGGATAGCCTCTACCCACTGGAAGATATGCTCCTTAGTGTAGACCACTATGAGCGACTGCAGGGATAGCTTAGCCATTGCTGCTATCGCAATCACAGTCTTGCCGGAGCCCGTCGGTAGCGCTATGACTCCTCTACCACCGCTTGAGAGCCACTTATCTAGAGCCTCTTCCTGATAAGGCCTTAGCTGACCCTTAAACTCGAGCTCTCTAGGCAGCCTGCCCCCATCTATCAGGCCTATCTTATCCTCTATCGTTAAACCCTTCGATCTAAGATGCTCCACTACATCCCTATAGAGGTAGGCTTTAGCCTTGAAGGCCTTTATCTCCCTATCATATATCAGCTGGAATGGTAGATCCGATAGAACCTCCTTCAACCTAACCCTCGAGGAGACAACTATCCAACCACCCGGCCTGTATTCTACTCTAACGCTGCCCCCGAGCTCCTCGCGTAGGATCCTCTCAAGCACCTCCAGATCCGACCTAGGGATTCCGGGGATAGAGGATAACCTGGCCAGCACGTCGCTTGGCTCTAAGCCTTTCCTCCTCGCCTTATCTAGGTCTATCTCGAATAACGCATATCCATCAGCCCTGCCGAGGTACCTCGCTACCTCTAAGATCGCCTTGAAGTCCTCGTCGCTTATCCATCCCTTTACACGGAATCGTGGTGAATGCTGAACCACTCCTCCTCTACCTCTACAAGCTCCTCTAGAGGCCTCACACTCGCTAGGTAAGAGTCCCTACTAAGCCCCGCCAACTCGAGGGCCCGTACTACTCTAAAGAGAGTGTCGGCTGGAGCCCTAATGGTTACACAGTCAGCCTCTACGTCGACTACCACGAATTCAGGCTTATCCGCTAGGGCCACTAGCCTTCCAACTGAGCCCCCACAGCCCTTCACGGCTACGCCTCTCACCTCCATGCAGTCCCCTCCAACAAATAGGAGTATACCTACTTCTATGCCGTTGGGCTCCTTGAACGTCGCTATATAGTAGTTGAACTCGTACATGGACGCGATGGCGTGTAGCTCCCCGTCGACCGCTGCTAGATCATCGAGACCGACGCGCCTTAGAACCTCCTCCAGGCAGGGCCCGGCTCGCTGCGTGGGTTCTTCCTCACCTCCGCTTAGACTGCCTCGGCTCTTAACACCCATGTCATTACCGGGCCCTACTAGCCGGGTAGGGCGGTCGCCCCCCAATTCTCGCCACCAGCGAGGACGCACTCGGCAAATAGCTCATCCCGCCCGCGCGAAAGGGTCTTACGGAGGCGTATAAACTCTAGCCCCCAGCGTCAAGACGGGGAGTGACAGCAGATGAGTGCCGAGGAAAAGCGGCCCGCGGCTAGGCAGAGCTCCTACAGGGACGTCGCTAGGAGAATGAAGATAATTCAGGAGCAACAGAAAAGGGTAGTTGAAAATATGAAGAAAATTAAATATAAAATAGCTATACTGAGCAGTAAGGGGGGTGTAGGAAAATCCTTTGTTACAGTAACCTTAGCAGCGGCATTAGCTGTTAAGGGCAGGAAGGTAGGGGTCTTCGACGCCGATGTTCACGGCCCTAGCGTTCATAAGATGCTCGGCCTTCCAACAGGCCTAGGCCTCCCAGCCAGAGCAGATGGCACCATAGAGCCCATAGAGGTGCCCCCGGGCTTAAAGGTCGTCAGTATAGGACTACTACTCCCCACGGATGAAACCCCAGTCATCTGGAGAGGCCCGCTGAAAACGAGTGCGATAAGAGAGTTGCTAGCTTACGTTGACTGGGGCGACCTCGACTACCTTCTAATAGACCTACCACCGGGGACCGGCGACGAGCAGCTAACAATAGCACAGCTCATACCCCAGCTCACCGGCGTGATCCTAGTCACAATACCCTCCGAGGTCTCCAAGGCCGTGGTAGTTAAAGCAGCCGCATTCGCTAAAAGGTTAAATGTACCAATTATTGGTGTTATAGAGAATATGAGCTACTTCGAGTGCCCAGACGGTTCAAAGCACTACATCTTCGGGCGTGGCGCAGCTAAGGAGATAGCGGAGCAGTTCAACATACCTTACCTCGGCGAGATCCCAATCGATCCTAGGATAAGAGAGGCTAACGACGCTGGCAAGGTATTCTTCCTAGAGTACCCCGACTCGAAGGCCGCCAAGGCTTTCCTCGAAATAGCGGAGAAGGTAACCAAAATAGTTGAAGGAAAAGGCGCAAGTTCAAGCGAATCTAACACTCAGGAGATCAGCGAAGCATAGAAGGCCCCACACCCCTCGTGAACCGATCGTCCGCTCCCCTCCCGGCGGTTAGTTAATATAAACACGCAGGCTTTCTCTTCCCGTCAACTACCACATACGCGACTCCTAAGGTAACAGAGGTGATGCAGGGTAAGATCCGAGTGCGGAACTGACGACTTGTAGTGCGGAGGTTGCGATTTAGAGAAACGCCATAGTGGGCGCTTTAGGCGACCAGTCCTAGGCGCGTGGCGATTTCAGAGGCTTTATACTCGGGCGCCAATCGTACGTAGGCCTTCTTCTCGCCCTTTGGTGTTATTAGTGTTCTTACCTTGACGACCTTCACTCCAAGCATCTTTTCAACGGCTTCTCTTATGAGGGGCTTCGAAGCGTCTCTTCTTACGATTAGTGTGAGGGTGTTCTGCTCCTCGAGCAGCTTAAGACTCTTCTCGCTGAAGACGGGTCTTATTATGACCTCCTCCGGCCTCATGGTAGACTCACCTCAAACCTCTTAGAGAGGGCTTCAAGGGCCCCGGTCGTTATCAGGGTCAGCCTGCCTGGCACTGCCCCCGGGGCTAAATGTAGTACGCTAACTATCTCGGGTCTGACCACGTCCACGCCCGGTAGCCCCTTCAGGGCCCTGGCTAGCGGGGTCTCATGATCCTCTGTTATAAATAGTATGGATACCGGCTTCTTGAGCCTCCTCCCCCTCCTCTTGCCCTTCCCGGCCCTCTGCCTGATCCTCTCCCGTGCCCTCAGTATGTCCTGTAGTAGACCCAGCCTTTCTAGGAGCGCCTTCACCTCACTCGTTTTCGAGTACCTATCTAGAGCACTGCTCTCGATAACCACTGGGACTGCCTCAGAGGTGAAGACGTGCCCCCTAGCCCTCACTAGATCTGGATGAGCGGTCGCCGCGAGGGCGCTCATAGTACCTAGTAAGCGCTCCCTCTTATTCACTTCCTCATGTATCCTCTTTTCAACGCGGGGCGGATGGGCTAGGCGGCCCCCCACAGTCATGGGGGCGAAGGCCGCCCTCATTGACCCCCTTATTCTCGGAACCCTCGAGACCCCATGGTGCGCCCCCAGGCTTCTAGCACTAGTCCTCTTACCGGCCATGGGATCCCTACCCTTGGGCTGGAGCCTTGCCGTGAACTCGCTCAGGTACACGCGTCGTATCAAGTCCTCCCTCACGGGGAGCCTGAACACGTCGGGTAACGTTATGGTCCCGGCCTTCTCACCCGTTTCACTATAGTAGGGAACGCTTATGGGGTCGGAGAGGTATAGGAACATCGAGGAATACACCTTCACCGCCTACACCCCCTAGTTGCCCTGCTTGCTCTGGAGGCTTATGTAGGTGATCTGCGGCTTCTTTATCTCCTTAAGGGCCAGATACCATCTCGGGGGCCTTATAGCGTGCCTGAGCACTACAGGCCTCTTAGGCGTCCCGGGGATTGAGCCGGAGAGCACTGTGTACGTGCTCCTCACAATCCCGTAGTGAGGGAATCCCCCTGCTGGCGTGATCTTGAAACCGTCATCGTCTATCAGCAGTATTCTCTTGTTGTACTCCGTCCTCCTGTGGAAGCCCGTCTGCCCAGCTTGGGGGGTCTCACTCCATGTACCCCTGCCGTGGCTTCTAGCTCCGATTCTTCTACTCCCCTTCCTGTGCTTATGCCAGCGTGGGAGCTCCTTGACGCCCCACCTCTTTATGACGCCCTGGAAGCCCTTACCCTTGGTTACCGCTATCACGTCAACCATTTGACCCTCACTGAATACCTCCCTGATATCGACTAGGTTACCCAGCTTGCCCACAGCGTACTCGAAGAGTTTTCCGACATCGTCTACGCCACCGACCTTGATCTCTAGGATGTCAGGCTTCTTCTTGCTGAGGCCCCCGACGAGCTTTGGCTGCGTAGCCGCTATCACCCTCACCTCCCTAGCGAGGGGGAGCTTCTCCTCGAGATCCCTCACCATCTTATCGGTGTCAATGGATCCTATGGTCTTTATCTTCCTCCACAGCTCAAGCTCTGGGGGAGGGTACGCCCAGGCCTCGCCGAGGGTATAGAGGCCCCTGTTGG
>JALSQM010000109.1 GCA_026985385.1 Acidilobaceae archaeon
GCTAGGGATGCACCCCAACGCCCACACTACCGAAAGCTACGTGATGGCCCAGCTACCACGCCCCCCGGCTCGGGGCGAGGCGCCTCTTCAAGCCCATAGGAGTCCATATCCCCTCTCCGACGTCTCAAGCGGGGGGATCCCCTCCATGAACAAGTGGCTGGGGGGTGAAGGGGGTGGCGGAGATCTCCAACCCTGGAGCCAGGGTGAGGGTCGTATTCCTGGCTAGCCTCTACGAGGCGTCTGGTAGGAGGCGGGAGGTCGAGGTGGAGGTGCCCAGCGGCACCACCGTGGTAGAACTCGCCAAGCTCCTCGAGGACCTCATACCGGGCCTCAGGGGTAGACTCGTTGAGGGCGACTCGATAGCGGAGGGGGTGGAGGTCCTGGTTAACGGGAGGAACATAGAGTGGCTCGACGGCCCGGCGACCAAGCTGCGGGGCGGCGAGGTTGTAGTATTCTTCCCGCCAGCGGCAGGGGGTTGAAAGCGGGGGCCGCACCGCTATTGCACGCGTTCCCAGCCACGTCTCCCGGCCCTCGAGAGCACGGCGAGGACTCCTACCGCTGCTGTCTCCGTGCTCCCCGAGAATCCCTTAACTCCCCGCTGGATCCCTGCCGGCCGGTGCTTCGGGGCTGTATGGAGCTTCGGGTGGTCGGGGCAGGTGGAGGAGGGGCCGCCCGGTAAGGGCGGCTTATAGGAAGGTCCTGCTGGCGGCTAGTCTAGCCCGGGCGGTGGAGGAGGTAGCCCTAGCCAGCACTGCCTTGGCGGTTGTCGGCTTCCTACTCTACGTTATGGTTTACCCGAGTGGCATAGTGCTGTTCGAAGCCCTCGTATGGAGCATTGAGGCCATGGCTTTCGCGGGCATCTCCCTGGCCCTCAAGGTGGCGAGTAGTAGGACCATAGCCTACAGGGCTAGGTATGAGATCTTCAGGGTCGAGGCTCTAGCCGTCATCCTGCTCTCCACTATAGGCATTATCGTAACCATCGTAGTGATAGCTAGGGATCTCCTCGAGCCGGGGGCCCGGGGCTCCACGCCCCCGCTACTGGCGGCTTACCCCCTGGGCAGCGCTGTCGCCAGCTACGCCTTGGAGGGCCTCCTGGAGTCTAGGGCGCGGGGGGCGGTGCTCCGACTTGTATCCCTCCACGCCGTCGCCAGCAAGCTGCGCTACGACGTCGTGTTCGAGGTCGCCGGCGGCGCAGGCATAGTTCTATCCAGCATACTCCACTCCGGTATCGTAGAGTCGGCGTTCCTCATAGCGGTTGGAGCCTACGTGGTCTACGGCCTCCTAGCCATCGCGTGGGAGCACATGCTCTACCTCGTGGGTCCCGGCCCCAAGTATAGGAGGCTCTCGATAAAGGAGAGGATACACGCCGAGGCTAGGAGGCTGGGCCTC
The DNA here is from genome assembly GCA_026985385.1 of Acidilobaceae archaeon. GTDB lineage: Archaea > Thermoproteota > Thermoprotei_A > Sulfolobales > Acidilobaceae > Calypsonella. The sequence continues at coordinate 1,390 of JALSQM010000109.1, forward strand.
AGAGTCGCTAGGTCTAGGGTCGAGGTCTACGGAACCTTCGCTGAGGCCGAGGTCTGGACCCCCCTGAGCCCCAAGACTACACTCGAGGAGGCCCATAGGAGGGCTAGGGAGCTCGCACGCCACCTAATACACGAGATACCAGAGCTGCTGAGGGTTATCGTGATCCCAATACCCCTACAGCCGAGGGACACGAGTGGTAGGGAGGGCCTCCGTGGTAGGAGGCATCAGAGGTACCAGCGTAGAAGCAATAGGAGTGAAGGCGCAGGCGGCCCCGGAGCCCGCGGGTCTAGTACATCATAGGGCCGGGCTCGCAGTCAGCTGTATCCTCGCCCTCATCGCCGCGGCCTCCCCCGCTATTCCCCCTCTCCTCCTCGCACTCGCTCTCCAATAGCCTGTAGCAGTCGTGCTCCGACTCCATCTGGTAGCAGAGTATGAGGGCCCCCTCGCAGCCGAGCCTCCTAACGGCCTCCCTGACCTCGTCGTCTCCACCGCCGGCCTCGAGGCCTCGGCCGCCCATGCGGGCGTTGGGGCGCCTCCAAGCCCAAGCCAAGCCTCAGCGCCTCCGAGGCAGGACTGGGCTCCAGGCCTGGCTAACGGGGGTTTAAGTGGGTATCACCTCCCAGCCCCCGCTATGGCTGCCGCGACCTCGGAGGCGGCCTCGCTCACCCCCCTCTGGTAGAGGCCCCTGAGGAGGGCGCTCCTAGGCGGCAATGGCCTGTGGGGCCTCGCGAGGCGGCCCCTTATCGAGTAGAGGATTGCTGAGGCGGTGTCTGGGTCTAGGTTGAGGGCGTAGATTGTGTGGCTAGACTCCTCGACCCTCCTAAGCTCCGCCAGCCCGCCTAGGCCGAGGCACCTCGAGACGGCTAGTATCATCCTGGCGAGCTTCGTCACCGGGACCACCTTCAGGTGGCCGCTGGGGCCCTCCCTCCTAATCAAGTCTAGTATAGCGGCATTGTCCTCGAGGTAAACAACCCTCTCCACCTCGACCCCGTAGCTCTCAGCCTGGGCCCTGAGCCACTCGACTCTCTCATAGCTGCTCGAGCTGTTCTCCTTAGCCGCTATCCACACCCTCGAGCCGGGCGGTAGGTATAGGATGTTCTCGTGCCTCACAGTCACCCGCGCTAGGACCCCCTCCTCAAGGGCCTCGGCCGCCCTGCCCGGGAGCCTCGAGGCTAGGGATACCGCGAGCAGCTCGGGGGCCAGGGCTACGAGCGCTGCCCCCTCGCTGAGCGCCTTCTCTATGAGTGCTGCCGCCCTCCTACTCCTCCCGGGCCTGGCTAGGAGCGGCTCGTACTCGTAGACCTCGACCCGGTACACGCCGGAGGCGGCGAGCGCCTCAACTATGGACTCCACTATGGGTATCTCGTCCACGCTGGGCTCTGAGACGCTCTTCACTATTATGAGGGCCCTACCGGGGTAGCCCCTCGAGGGCCTCCACTCGGCCTCCTCCAGCCTGCCACCCAGGATCCTCAGGCTGGAGTCGACGGCGACAACCTCGGGTGAGCAGTCTAGGGCCACAGCGGCACCCTGCCCCCACTAGCTGCTGGGGGGTGTGGGGCTTATCACCTCGCTGCCACTAGCCCCGCCTGTTATGGCCAGGTATATCAGGTACGAGGAGAGGGCTAGGGAGGCGGTCACAAGGGCCTCCTCGAGCCTACCGAAGAGTATGCGGTAGGCCGCGGTGTACACGGTCTCCGTCGGCGGGAACACTATGAGCCCAGCCGTCGTCTTTATCGTCGAGATCCTTATGTGGCCCAGCTCCCTCAGCGCTAGGACTGCGAGCCCCCTGGCTGTGACGTGGCCCACCATTACTACTAGGCTGGAGGCGTATAGCCCCGCCGCCGCCACCTTGAACCAGCCCGGCCTGAAGAGCGAGGCTAGGGCGTACGCGGAGAATGTGAGCGCTATCATTGATGCCAGCATCACCACGATGGAGACGTGGGAGGTGTAGTCCCATATGAGTGACTCAACAGCCCCCTCGGGGCCCTCAACGCTGTAGCCCACGAGGGAAACGTACCCCCTCAGGGACCCCCTCAGCACAACCAGGGGCTTGGCGGTTGCGTAGAGTAGGAGCAGCGAGGCCGCCGCCAGCAGGGCGGAGGCCGCGAGTATAGCCGCCTCCCCGGCTAGCCTCCTCCTCAAGGCCTGAGCCTCACCCTCCAGTGCATCCTGGACCCAGACACCGTGTATTCGACGTCGGCGTATACGTAGGGGACGTTGGGGGCCACGATGACCTGCCTGCCTGTTAGGGGCATGGTTATGTTGTAGGAGAGCCAGGGGTGGGCTGGAGCCGGCGAGTAGAGGATCCTCACCGTAACGTTTATCGGGTAGCAGTTAGGGTTCTCGAGCACCAAGACGCCCCCGCCCCCGTGGATTCTGAGCGGCTTATAGTCGATGTGAACCCTGTAGTGCCCCAGCAGCCTGGCTCCACCAGTCAGCGCCGCCTCCAGGCCTACGTCCAGCCAGCCGGAGTCCCTCTCAACAGCCTCTGCGACGACGCGGGGCCCGGGGTAGACTATGAGTGTGTCGCCAGCATAGAAGTATGAGTCCGTCGCCACACCATTAACCTCGACTCTGAGTAGTTTCAGGATCCTTAGACCCCCCACCCTGGGGCTGTAGTATGTTATGTGCACGCTGCAATCGGAGCTGTTGAAGTAGGCCTTCGAGAGGTATATCGTTGGCTGCCTGACGTAGCCCACAACGGCCATACTCATAGAAGTCGATAACAGGGGCACCAGGAGGGCCACGGCCAGGTAGGCCGCCACCACGCCCGCAGCCAGGACTGCGGGCGGGGCCTCCCCCCTCCTGAGGATCGAGGCTAGATCGGGCAGGTAGGCCGCTAGCAGCGCCGCAGCCACTAGGGGTATCCAGAGGGTCCTCGGCACGACCGCTACGACCCTACCCTTAACGCTCGAGATGGGCACGGGCCTGTCGGGGATCGGGTTGGCGTCGCCCTTAGTGGTGATCGTCCCGTTGCCGACAGCTACGACCCTGTGGACTATGCACCTGAAGTGGCCGATGCACCAGACTACTATGTCCCCCACCTTGAAGTGGGATCCAGCCACGACCACTAGATCCCCGGGCTCTATGGTGGGCACCATACTCCTCGTCGGCACCAAGAATATGCCGGCGTGGACGGGAGCGAACTTCAGCGCTGCCGCCGCCAGGAAGAAGGCCGCGACCGCAACGCCCAAGGCGCTCCTCCAAGACGAGGCCACAGCCCCCCACACCACCCGCCGCTAGCCGCCTCCCGGCGACCCCGTGGGAGCAGGGATCCGGGGCAGGCTCAGGTTGAGCCCTACGAGCCTACTGGGCCCGGGGAGCCCTGGCGGAGATGCGCCAGCCGAGAGGGTAGCAACGCCCTCCTGAGGGTCTATAACGATCTCTAGTGGGTAGTAGCTGCAGGCCCCAGCCCCTCCAGGCGCCGTGCAGGCCTCTAGGTAGAGGTAGAGCGTGGAGTTACCGGCCTGCCCCTTGGAGGCCTCCACCCTCACCCAGCCAGTATAGTAGCCCGGGACGTTCGAGGCCGAGTTCAGCTCTACGAAGCTAGTAGCGCCACTCAAAGCCTCGCCCCCCGAGATCGTTATGGGGGTTGAGGAGTAGCCCGTCAGGTTGGCTATCGTTATACTGGCATTCAGGGAACCCGAGGCGTTGAGGCCTACAAGCACTAATCTAGCGTAGAAGACTCCCTCCGTAGCGTTGAGTCCAAGCACGTTACCGCTAAACGTGGCCGTCTCCGTTGACACTGTCAAAGTCACACTATCGATCCTGAAGTCCTCGGTATTAATTAGCACTATGCTACTCATATCGACTGCGACACCAACAACTACGAGGTACTGCTTCCCGGGCGTTACGCTTGAGGGGTTTATCGAGAGGGTGAAGGTCTGATAGGTGATTGTCGGTGTGAACGTCTGGTAGGCCACGTATTGCTGGGTGTCGGGGTCGTAGAGGCCCATCACGTAGACTATCCAGTTGACTAGGATGGGCTGGCTGGCGATGCGGGCCCTAACCGCCATGGTTATGGAGGCTATGGAGGCGTTCGGCATGGTAACGGGTTGATATATGAAGGCGGAGTCGCTCTCCCCCGCGGATAGCGTGCCGTAGATTACAGCCACGCCGCCCGAGGCCCCCGTGTCGCTGGGGATCCAGTAGCAGGAGAGGCTCTGCCCCGGCGAGCAGTACCAGTAGTCGGGACTACTGTAGAAGTCGGGGTTCGAGACGAGCTGGCTGGTATTCGACGCTACAACGGTTACGTTAGCCGAAGCACCGGCAGGCCCTATGGAGGCGCTACTCTGAGTCGAGTTTACGGCCCCCAGGACTAGGCCTGGCTCCACGAAGGAGAGAGTGGCTGAGGTGGGCTCATATACCCAGGGGGTTCCCCTGACAACTACCGCGGCGAGTCCCAGGGCCGCGAGGAGGGAGAGGAGGACAGCTGAAGCCACACATCTAGAGCACAGGGGGCCACGCCGCCTCCTGCAGAGCCCTCGCGCCCATCTGTCAGACAAGAACCATCCCTCCCCGCGGCAGAGGCTCTCAGCAGACAGCACTGAGGCGCCTCGATAGAGAGGGGAAAAACCTAGGGCAACTATAACTCAGCGCTAATGCGGCGTTTACCCCACACGGCGTTTAGCCTTGGGAGTGCGCGGCTACCTACTCAGGAGTCTAGCTGCTGGGTGTCGCTATTAGGTATAGCTCTGCCGTCTGCTGCGAGGGTAGGGTGACTCCCTCAGGTATGTATATTAGGAGATCCACCTCCCAAACACCGCCACTGCTTATGGTGCCTATTGCCGTGGTGCCTGTAGACGTTAAGTCAACTTCTGCTATGTAGGTGCCCGTAGTAGGGGTTGGGATGGGCCAGCCTGATAGGGATCTAGTGGCGCCCTTACTGTATATTATTAGGTACGCTTTGGAGCCCGATGGAAGGCTTAGTGGGCTGGCGACCTCTATCGAGACGCTGTAGGATTTTAGAGTCGAATTATTCTCTATTAGTGTTATATTCTGGTAGTATGTCGTTTGATAAGTTGGATGCACTGTGAGTTCGAGACTAGTCGCATTCTGGCCTATGGTGACGGTAATGGTGTTAGAGTTGCCATTAGTGACGCCTATGTCGGCACCTCCAGCATTGCTGCCAGGGGCGAATCCTACCTCGGGAGCGGTGGGGGATACTGTCACGCTTGTAGGATAGTATGTCATGACGTGTGCGTAGGCTATTGCTAGGGCCAGGGATGCAACCGCTATTATCGTCACCGCCGCGAGCTGTCTAGCGTTAGCAGCCAAGTATCCGCACCTCAGGTCCGTACGAGTGTTACCAGACTTTAAAAAGGGTTTGCCTCTATAGAACGCGGGGCCCCAGGCGGCTATCGGGGGCCTTGATTACCTCTCCCAGCGCTTGTAGCCCGTGGTGCTGGGCTGCATGGGTGTAGCGCGACGTGGTGCCGGGGCTGTCATTGAGAGGCTCCGCACTGGGGTGCCAGGGTTTGACGAGCTGATTGCGGGGGGTATACCTAGGGGCTTCATGGTTGCCGTCGTCGGCGAGCCTGGCACCGGGAAGACGGTGTTCGCCATACACTTCGCCTGGGAGGGCGTGAGGGAGGGCGACAAGGTGATATACGTGACCACGGAGGAGAGCAGGGATAGCATAGTGAAGCAGGCCGCCATGTTCGGCATGGACTTCGCCTCAGCCATAGATAGCGGGCGGATGATAATCATAGACGCCCTCATGAGGGGTAGGGGCGACGAGTGGAGCCTCGAGGAGCTCAGCGTTGAGTCGATGGTTGAGAAGGTCATAGAGGCTAAGAGGAGGCTGGGCTACGGGAGGGCCAGGCTTATAATAGACTCTATGAGTGCCTTCTGGCTCGACAAGCCGGCCATGGCTAGGAAGTATAGCTACACCGCGAAGAGGCTCCTCTACCGCTGGGACTTCACCACCCTGGCGATAAGCCAGTACGCTATAACCACCTCGGAGGCGTTCGGCTGGGGCCTCGAGCACGTGGCAGACGGGATAATAAGGTTTAGGAGGGTCATCAGGGGCGGCAGGCTCAGGAGGCTCGTGCTAGTCGAGAAGATGAGGCAGACACCCCACGACCTCAGGGTACACGAGGTCGACATAAGGGATGGCGAGGGGATGCGGATCCTGGGACCCCTAGAGGAGAGGGCCGAGGACTACGCCCTACCCGAGAGGGTGAAGAGGAGACTGGCAAGGGCCTCAGAGCACTACTGGGGGGACGAGGGCTAGCCCGCCTGAGAGTATGCGGCGGCAGACGCCAATAACCCCCCACAGCACCCGGCCCCCGAGGGGCTTGGAGGTGTCCTGGCTGGTATTCTCCGGCGACACGAGGGCTGTCGTGGGTGCATCCACGCTGGCCGGGATCCTCGCGGGCGCCCTGGCGGGGCTAGCCAGTTATAGGGCGCCTCACGCCTCATCGCCGGCCCTGCTTGCCGCCCTCTATATAGCCGGTCTTGCCTATGTCGTGTACGCACTCAGGAGGCTTAGGCTCTCGAGGGTCCTCGAGGGTGTTGTAGCCTACACCTCCCTATTCCTCGGGGTCTGGGTCTCAGTCTATAATGCAATGCTGCCATAGCGGCCGCGGGGATCCCGCTGTTAGAGCTTCCCATTAGAGGTAACATTTAAGGCTCACCACCCTGCTCCAAGCCCTCTAGACTACCAGGCGCGGCCTGGCGGGGGTGTGATATTGAGATGGCCAGGAATATAGTTGTGGAATTGTTCCCCTACCCCTCAGCCGATGAGTTGGAGGTGGAGCTAGTCGAGAGGAAGGGCCTCGGCCACCCCGACTATATCAGTGACGCTGCGGCCGAGGCCGCCTCGAGGGCCCTGAGCCAGTATTACCTGAAGAGGTTTGGCCGCATACTACACCATAACCTGGATAAGGTGCTCCTCGTGGGGGGCCAGGCGGCGCCCCGCTTCGGGGGAGGCGAGGTCCTCCAGCCCATCTACATAATAGTGAGTGGGCGCGCCACCACGGAGGTCAGGGTCGAGGATGGGGTTGAGCATG
>JALSQM010000110.1 GCA_026985385.1 Acidilobaceae archaeon
GTGAGACCTGATTAAGCCCCGCCGCACCCGGCATCCTCAGGGCCGGGGCGTGTGGAGTGGATGAGCTGTTAGATGAGCCCCCAGCCCGGGTATGATAGGAGAGGATGGCTCCGAACCCCGGGCCCCCGGCAGTGATGATCGAACGGGCGAGGCTCTGATACTCGTGAAGAAGGCGTTGACTGCTGAGCCAGCACGCCCCACCGTATCATACCCGCGCTACCACACTATCGCACTTATCCTCCGGGGATCCCGGGGGGCCACGGTTTAGCGCCCGGCAGTACAGTGTAGCCACCAGCCCGTGCCCCGCGTTTATACCTGTGGGCCCCCAAGCCATAGCCTGGGGTGCGTGGGGCTTGGAGGGGTCTTGCCCCGGGCTTATGCCCGTGGAGCAGGCTAGGGTCATGGATACCGAGGATATCAGGGCTGTGGAGGCTAATACTGTGTGGCTCGGTGTCCCCCTCACACTCCTAATGGAGAATGCTGGCAGGGCTGTCGCGGACGCCGTCGAGTGCCGCCTGGGCGGTGTTAGGGGTAGGAGGGTTGTCGTCTACGCCGGTAGGGGGGGTAATGGCGGCGATGCCATAGTGGCAGCCCGCCACCTAGCGGCTAGGGGTGCCGTGGTGGAGGTGTACCTACTCTACGATGAACGCCTCTACGACCACCCAGACGCTAGGATGAACCTGGAGGCCCTGCTGAGGAGTGGCTACGCTAAGGTGAGGAGGGTGAGGGATCCCTCCGGCCTGGAGCCCGTCGACGCCGACGCGGTAATAGACGGTATGCTCGGCATAGGCGTGAGGGGGGCCCTCCGCGAGCCGATAGCCTCGGCGGTGAGGGCCTTCAGCAGGAGCAGGGCCCTCCGCGTCTCGATAGACGTGCCGACTGGTGTCAACCCCGACACGGGCGAGGCCGCCGAGGGCAGCGCTGAGGCGGACCTCACCGTGACCTTCCACGCGGCCAAGCCGGGGCTCCTAAGGGATCCGGGGCGCATGTACGCTGGCGAGATCCTCGTGGCGGAGATAGGCTCCCCACCCCAGGCGGAGGAGGTGGCGGGCCCCGGCGATGTAGCGCAGAGGATACCCCCCAGGCCAAGGGACGCCCACAAGGGCGTTGGAGGGAGAGTGCTAGTCGTTGGGGGCTCCAGCCTCTACTTCGGGGCCCCGGCGCTAGCAGCCCTCGCCGCCTACAAGGCGGGGGCGGATCTAGCCTTCCTCGCCGCGCCTAGGAGGGTGGCCGAGTCAGCCGCCGGCTGGAACCCCTCGATAATACCTAGGCCCCTGGAGGGGGAGCGTGTCGGTGAGGAGCACGTGGACGCCATAGTCGGTGAGGCTGCTAGAGCGCACTCCATAGCCCTGGGGCCCGGGTTGGGCCTAGACGAGGCCACGATCAAGGCCGTGGGCAGGATAATAGAGGAGGTGAGGGGTAAACCACTCGTTATAGACGCTGACGGCCTCAAGGCGCTAGCAAAGCTCGGCACATCCCTGTGGCCCGAGGCCGTGCTGACGCCTCACCGCGGCGAGGCAAGGCTGCTCCTGGGGGGCGAGGAGGCGGCCCCCGAGGAGGCCGCTAGGAGGATAGCCAGGGAGTACCAGGCGACAGTCATAGTGAAGGGGCCCGTAGACTACATATGCAGCCCCAATGGGGGATGCAGGAGGAACACCACCGGGGTGCCAGCGATGTCGACGGGAGGCACAGGCGACGTCCTAACAGGGGTGACAGCGGCCTTCCTAGCTAGGAGGGCGAGCCTAGGCCTGCCCCTGAAGCCGCTCCACACAGCCAGCGCCGCCGCATTCACCGTGGGTAAAGCGGGCGAGGAGGCGTACAAGGCCCTCGGAGAGGGCATGACAGCAATTGACGTGCTAGACCGCATCCCATCCGTGGTGGAGTGGAGT
>JALSQM010000111.1 GCA_026985385.1 Acidilobaceae archaeon
CGCCCGGGAAGGCGATGCCTTCGCCCTCCACCTAGTGGATACACTCGCCAGGATACACGCTGCAGGCATTGCAAGCGTGGCGGCAGTGTATGACGCGGAGAGGGTCTTCCTAGGGGGCGGCGCCCTCCTGGGGGGCTGGGATCTACTCGAAGAGCCTATCAGGAGGTACCTCGAAGACTATAGCCTCCCACAGCTGGGGGTGAGGGTCGAGAGGGCCTCCTTCGGCGTCGACCAGCAACTCTACGGGGCCGCGGCCCTAGTCTATAAGCCCCCCGAGACCCTCTGAAGGCTCTAGCCCCCCTTCCCTGAGTCCCCCGATTTTTGGCCCTTCTCGACGGCGCCAGCCTCGAGTAGTATCTTCCTGGCCTCGCCCGGTATCTCGACGGCGAGGCCTCTCCGGGGGTCGAATGCCACGGCCACTATCTTGCCTCGAGCTGCGAGTTCTCCCCTGTCAAGGTTGTATACCTCGAAGTTATACTCTATGCTCTTGGCTCCAAGCCTTATGGATACAATGTCGACCCTCCACCTCTCATGGGGCGCGAGGGGGGTGTAGTAGTCGCACTCAACGTGGACCCTCGGGAATATCAGCTCCCCACGCCTCCAGCGGCCTCTGAAGAGGCTCAACATGAACTCCTCCTCGGCGCGCTCGCAGTAACGGAGTATGCTCGTGAAATGAGCTATCTGGGCGGCATCCGTCTCGCTCCAGTACACCCTGCCCTCGAGGCTATAGAGCGGCGCCAACAGCCGCACCCACTAGCGGTGACTGGGCGGTGCACCGCTAGTTATGAGAAGCCCTAGGGTGAACCAGTCCCCCTCGAAGGGTGGAGCCTAAAAACGTGGGGGAACCCCATACGCTACGCCGGCGGCCTCCGCGTCGAGGCGCAGTACACTAGGGCCGCCACTGCAGCTAGCAGCGCAGCCAGTGATAGGTACGTCTGTAGGCGCTGCTTCTCCCCGCGCTGTAGTCTATTATTGATTCCAGGGCCTCTGCTGGGGCTGGTTTTGGTGCCCGTCACACCCTGTGGGGGCGCTTGGGTGTTAGTGCTTGTTATAGCCGTGTTGGCGCTGGCTTGGCCCCCGGTCTCAACGCCTGCCTGGGCGGGCTTTACTAGCTCCCTCTCGAGCCATGCGTAGAGCACCGCCCTGCTCGCCGCTATGAGCTTCTCTACGGGCTCGCTCGAGTGCTGTGAGAGCTTGATTAGTGCCAGCGAGACAGCGCCGCTGTCCCCCGGGGGTGTCACGGCCGCTGCTACCTCGTCGAGCTGCCTGGCGGTTCTAAGGGGCTTGAGGGTGAAGGTCTCGTGGATCGCCCTGGTGGCCTCCGCTATTGACTCGATGGAGAGCCCTATTACGGCCACGGGATCCCTCGAGGCTAGGGCCTCATCGGCTAGGGCGGTGGCTAGCCGGGCCTTCTCGGCGCCTGCGCCTGACTCCTTGAGTAGCGTGGTGGTGTAGGCAACACTCGTGCGTGCCTCGGATAGGAGGAGGTTAGCTATGACCCTAAGCCTCCCAGGGCTCACCGAGGGCTCCTTGGGGGCCTCGCTCGTGAGGTTGAGCCAGAAGAGCGCCCAGTCGGCGAGGGCTCTAGCCGTTGAGAGGTACTCGAGGCCCGTCAGGTCCATGCCGCCGAAGAAGCTTGTTGGCACGTAGTAGCGGCCCTTATACTCGTCGAGCGCATTCAGGGCTTCCCTGTAGTAGTAGGCGGCGACACCGAGTTTACCATAGGCCCTCGCTAGTAGTAGGTACTCGACCGCCCCCCGGGAGGCCTGCGCCTTCGCGTGGATGTCCTCCCAGGCCTTGAGTAGGGTGGTGTTAACCCCCCTCACCGCCTCTGTGACGTCTAGGCCCCTCTTGAGGGCGTTGGATAGGTAGAGTGCCTCCCAGGCGTAGGCCTCAGCAGTGACAGCGTCGACTGCGGCCATGTAGTACTCGGATCTCCCCACCTCACCGCTAACGCGTTCCAGGTACTTGAGGGCCTCCCCCCTCAGCTTCTCAACCACGGGGCTCGACGACTCCAGCCCCGCGAGGATGCCTGCTATGGAGCGGTTCTCACGCGATATGAAGGCTTTGAGGCCTTCTATGAACCACTCGGGGAGGGCTTGAGGGTGGGGGTTCGAGGGGATCCTAGTGCCGGCTGCGAGCTCGAACTCCTCGAGGAGGCTAGCGGCAGTGGCGACGCGGACGCCGAGCTTCTCACCGTACTCTGTGAGGTTCACGGTCACGGGCTCCCTCACAACCCAGACGAAGGGGCCCAGCCTCTCGTAGCGCTCCTCGTAGTACGTGTAGACCTCCTGGCCCGCGGGTACTATGAATAGCTTCGCCCCGCCACGGGCAGCGGCCTCAAGCTTCTCCTTAAGCCCGCCCACCGGCCCTATACTAGTGTCTGGCTGGATCATGCCCGTCACGTCCACGCTCGAGTTGCACGGCGCCCCCAGGAGTAGGTCGAGCGTTGCGAGTGCCATGGCCGCCCCGGCGCTGGGCCCCCCAACTATTATGCTGGGCGCCTCCAGCTCGTAGTAGAAGTCGTATTTGGTCATGTCGACCCCCGCGAGTAGGCTGGCCGCGAAGGCCGCAAGCCTGGCGCTACCCTGGGTGTCGACCTGGGTTGCAGGGCTCGTCGATATGAACACCCTGCCCCGCCCCGGGTAGTGTATGGTGACCGTAAGGTTACCGAGAACCCCGCCGCCGCTGCTCGACACCGCTACTATGTGGATCGTGCAACTCCTACTCCAAGCCTCTCCCTGGGGGGAGCCAGGGCTCGCCGCTAGGATCGGAGCCGCGTAGGCCCCGGCTACGAGTGCCACAAACACTAGGACGCCGAGGATTCTAGCCCCGCTAGCGCCCGCCATGTAGGGCCCCGAACGCCTAAGGGCGCCCCGCGGGAAGATACGCTCTCCTGGTGCCTCGGGTGGGTGGGGAGCGCTCGATAGTCTATACCCTGGGCCACTCGAATAGGAGTCTAGAGGAGCTGCTATCCATCATTAAAGCCCTCGGGGCCGAGGTAGTTGTAGACGTTAGGAGGTGGCCCACCAGCAGGAAGTACCCGTGGTTCTCGAGTGAAAGCCTTAGAGGGGCCCTGGCAAGCGTCGGGGTTAGATACCTCTGGATGGGTGGCCCACTAGGCGGCTATAGGAGATTCGGGGTTGACGTGGAGGACACGGGTGGCGCCTCCTGCTTCGAATCCCAGGGCTTCAGAGCATACGCCCTATACCTGACGAGCAACCCTGAAGCCTTCAAGGCCATGGAGAGGCTTGAAGACATAGCAGAGCGATACAATGTCGTGATACTATGCTCTGAGAGGCTCCCCTGGAGGTGCCACCGCAAAATAATATCAGACTGGCTCGTCCTAAAGGGGTTCAAGGTAATCCACATAATAGAGCCCGGGAGGAGGGTCGAGCACAAGCCCAGCCCCTGCGCCAGGCTCGTGGGGGGCAGGGTGGTGTATGTATAGATTGCTCATGCTTAACCACGTGGTTCAGAGGCCCCGCTGCGCACCCACGGTCATCCACATGCCCGGTGCCTAGGGCGGGCCAGTCCCGCGGGTGGGGAGCGCGGGGCCTATAGTAGGGGGAGCCCTAGAAGTTGATATTGGTGGTGCCCCGGGGTTGAGCGCCTGCATAGCGCCAGGGGATATAGGCTTCACAGTTGACGATGAGGCCTCCGAGCTTGGTGTTAGGGTGGCCTACAACGTGTACCGCGGCCCCAAGATCGGGGGCTTGAGGAGGGAGATCCTCGATGATAAACTGAGGGAGGTTCTCGGCGAGGTGTCAAGGCGCTATAGCCTGGAAGGCCTTAAGAACCACCCCGTGGCTAGGGCCTACCGCGACTTCTACTGGAGGGTGGGAGTAGACCCTACAAAGACAAGGCCTAGTGGCGAGGCGCTCGTGAGGAGGGCCCTGAGGGGCCGCTTCCCCAGGGTGAACCCCATTGTAGACGCTGGTAACATGGCGAGCGCCCTAACCCTGGTACCCATAGGGCTCTACGATCTAGAGAAGGCCTCGCCCCCCTTCAGGCTCACGCTCTCGAGGGGCGGGGAGGAGTTCCACCCGCTGGGCGGGAAGCCTAGGAGGCTAGAGCCGGGGCTCCCGATACTCGTCGACTCGAGGGGCACAGTGATGCACCTCTACCCTCACAGGGATAGCGTTCACACGGCGCTCTCGGAGTCAACCAGGGTAGTCCTAGCCGTCGCTGCAGGTGTGCCAGGTGTTCCGGGCAAGCTGCTGGTGGAGGCGCTCAGGCTCCTCGAGGAGTTCCTCTCGCCGCTATCCTGGAGGCCCTGCGGTAGCCCCCTCCTAGCCCCCTAGAGTGGGGGCACGGGCTGCTCGGCCCCGCAGGCTAGGCAGACGAGGATCCAGGCCCTCCCCCTCCTCTCGAGCTTCGTGTGGTAGCTGCCGCACGTGGGGCACCTCACGTAGGTGTTGACGAAGACGTCTAGGAACTGCTTTATAACCCTCCTGGAGACTTTTATGTTCAAGGCCAGCTGCCCGCTGCCCGGGTCGTAGCTGCCGCCCGTCGCCAGCTCCCGCTGCAGGAACCTAGCGACAAGCATGGGATCCCTATTCAGCTTCTCCGCTATCTCGCGGAAGTTCCTTATCACGGTCTGGTTACCGATCCTGATAACCTGGGGCTCGGGTATCTCGTAGGTGGCCTCCCCGCTCTTGGGAGGCACCTTCTTATAGAGCCTCTCTAGGAGGTAATCGTAGTCCTGTAGGTACTTCCTAACACTCAAGGCGGCCCACCGCATCTAGTGCATCCACCGAACCTCTTTAAAGCGCATCTAAACCAGGCAAGCCTCCCCCTGGGGCCGAGCCCCTCGTGCCCGCGGGCTGCCCCTAAAAGCGCTGGCCCCCACTAGTGATAGGGGCGCCGGGGTGCCCGAGCGGCCCAAGGGGGCGGGCTTGAGACCCGTTGCCCCGTAAGGGGCGCGTGGGTTCGAATCCCACCCCCGGCGCCACCTAGCCCCCCCGGCCCTTGGGGCCCCGCGATTATCGTACCCGTTATATTACGCTCTAGCCCTCTATACGCTGGTGGTGAGGAGGCTAGGGGCTCCTTGGGGGTGTATGCTGTGGCTGTCGTCACTGTTGGGGGCCTGATAACTAGGAGCCTAGTATCAGTGAGGCCCGACTCCACGGTTCGCGAGGCCGCCCGTCTCATGAGGGAGAATAGGGTTGGCAGCGTCGTGGTACTCGATGAGGCGGGGAGGCTTGCAGGCATCCTGACGGAGAGGGATATAGCCTACAGGGTTGTGGCGGAGGGCAGATCCTATGACACCCTGGTGGGGGAGGTTATGACTAGGGATGTCATAACGATAAGGGAGGATGCGACTATAGCGGAGGCCGCCCGTCTCATGATAGGCCTGGGGGTGCGCCACCTACCCGTCGTCGACGTCAATGGTAGGGTTATTGGGGTCGTTAGCCTGAGGGATTTGGCTAGGGCGATTTGGGGGTCATACGAGCCGCCCATGACTCCTTAGAGGATCCGCCCCTGGCTGCGCCTGCTAGGGCGATATGGTTAAATTTGTGGCCCCCCACTTCTATGTGGTAGCGGGAGATAAGGGGATGGAGCCTAGAGTAGATGGCGGCCGGTTTAGGGTTAAGAAGCCTCGAGAGCCCCTCGATGTCGACTTCATATTGAGCGTCGACAGGTGCCTCATGAGCAACCATCACGGAAAGGTCTTCATAGGCTTCGCCGCGACTGGACCCGCCATAGGGGTGCCTGAGAGGGTTTGGAGGTGGATCTCCTGCCCGGCGCCTAAGGTTGACAGGTTCGGCAGGCCCTTCGTGGCCCCCTACGCGCTCCGAAAGCTCGAGGCGGCCCTGCAGGACGCCGGGTTCAAGGCCCACGTCATAGATCCGGACTATGTGCCGTACTATGTGCTCCACGGCGCTAAGGCCCTCATGATAGGGCACCACGACTACTTCGCTTACGGCCCCCCCAGCAACGAGTGGTGGCTACTAACGGGCAGGGAGCCCGTTAACAGGAGGAGCTTCATAAGATTCATAAGCAGACCAGAGATATGGGAGGCTAAGAAGCGCGGCCTCAAGATAGTTGTTGGAGGGCCAGCTGTATGGCAGTGGGAGGCCGATAAGGAGGCCCTCAAGAAGTGGCCCGTCGACACACTCGTTGAGGGGGAGGCTGATAAGGTAATAGTGAAGATCGCCCAGAAGATACTCGATGGGGAGGAGCTGCCCAGGAAGATAGTGATACCGCCCCAGGAGAGCCCGAGGATAGAGGAGATACCAGACATAAAGAGGCCGAGCGTGGGGGGGCTCGTCGAGATAATGAGGGGCTGCCCGCGCGGCTGCAAGTTCTGCAGCGTCACCTTGAGGCCCCTGCGCTTCATGCCCCTCGAGAAGATTGAGAGGGAGATACTCGTCAACATGAGGGCTGGTAATAGGAATGTGCTACTCCACAGCGAGGACGTCCCACTCTATGGTGCCGACGTTGTGAGGCCCCGCGAGGAGCCTCTGATAAAGCTGCATAAGATGGTTGCTAGGTACCTGGAGGAGTATGAGGCGGGCTTCGCCTGGAGCCACGCGAGCCTAGCCGCTGTTAAGTACGCCCAGGAGCATGGCAGGATAATATCGAAGATAGTAGACCTAGTGCTAGACGGTGACGTCAGGAAATTCTTCGGGGTCGAGGTAGGCATAGAGACGGGGAGCCCCAGGCTGGCCCGAGAGATAATGCCGGCTAAGGCTGCCCCCTATCCCGTGGAGAAGTGGCCTGACGTTGTAGAAGACGCATTCTCAATAATGGCTGACAATAACATAATACCCGCGGCAACCTACATACTAGGGCTCCCCGGCGAGAGGGAGGACGATGTCTACGCTACAATAGAGTTGATTGAGAGGCTGAAGGGCTATCCAAGCCTTATAGTGCCAATGTTCTTCGTCCCCATGGGCGCTCTCAAGAACATGGAGGGCTTCAAGAGGACGCAGATAAAGCACTACCACATCGAGGCCATGGTGGTCTCCGCTAAGCACTCGATACGCTGGGCCAAGTGGATAATAAACCGCGGCTACCTCAACAAGCCCCAGCACGCCCCCCTCCGCATGCTGCTGAGCTACTTCATACGCTACGCTGAGAGGAAGATAGAGGAGTTCATACGCAGCAAAGGCGAGGAGCTCGGGGTGAGGAGGGAGGTACTTAGTCAGGTGGTACGTACCTCCTAGCTGGTATGGGGTTCTCTAGTGGTACGAGCTTGTTCTTGATTTTTAGTATCAACCCCCTCGTCGATGAGGTTAGATTCATCGTAAGGGCCTCCTCCAGGCTATAGTAGCCGGCATCCACGGCGTCACCGCCGGGCCTAGGCTTCTCCCCGGGATCTAGGGGCTCGAGTAGAACCGTGACTAGGACGTAGTGGTACCTAACACCCCTCTCGTCAACCTTTATCAGCTCGTCGACATTCACGACTCCAAGGGGCTTGGTTCTAACACCCGTCTCCTCGAGGGTCTCCCTAACAGCGGCGTCGTAGAGGCCCTCACCCAGCTCAACGTGGCCCCCCGGTATGCTCCAGTAGCCACGGCTTGGCGGGTAGCCCCTCCTAACTAGGAGGATGCTATCGCCGACGAGGACTAGACCGCCCACCCCGACTAGGGGCCTCTCGGGGTAGAGTTTACCCATATGAGCCCGCCCCTCAAAGGCCCTGGGCCCCGGTAGAGGGTTAAGTAGATAGGAGGCACGCACATAGCGGTGCGGTGGAGGAGGGGTGTGCTTCTTGGCGGCCGCGCCTGCCACGAGGCTCCTCTACCAGGAGGATAGCTATCTCAGGGAGTTCGACGCGGTAGTAGTCGATGTTAGGGGGGACGAGGTGGTGCTCGACGCCACAGCCTTCCACCCGGGGCCCCACGGTGGCTTAGACACTGACACAGGCTTCCTAGAGGGCTCCCGGGGAAGGTGGAGGATCGTAGCCGCCCGCATGGAGGGCGATATAGTCTACCACGTGGTTCCGGGCCACTCTCTAGCTCCTGGTGAGAGGGTTCACGGGGTCATAGACTGGGAGCGCAGGTATAGCATGATGAGGCTCCACACGTTCAGCCACATACTCGCAGCCGTGCTCTACCAGAGGTATAACGCCCTAGTCACGGGGGGCCATATAACTCCGGAGATGGCTAGGGACGACTTCGACCTCACAGGTGCTGGTAGCGAGTGGAAGAAGGCCCTCGAGGAGGCCTTCGAGGAGGCTAGAGGCATAGCGTCGAGGTGCATAGAGGTCAAGGTCTACTGGCTCCCGAGGGAGGAGGCACTCCGGATACCAGGCCTCGTGAAGCTAGCCTCAAGGCTCCCACCCGAGGTGGACAAGCTGAGGATAGTGGAGATCCCCGGCGTCGACATACAAGCCGACGGAGCCCCCCACGTCAGGAACACCTGCGAGATAGGGGAGGTCGAACTCGTTAAGATAGAGAGTAAAGGTAGGAGGAGGCGTAGAATCTACTACAAGCTTGTTAATAGTTAACTAAAAAAGACGAAAAGTGATTAGGGGAGGGCAGATAATGAATATTATGATAAATATAAATTATCTTATTAGAATTAAGGTTAATTTTATCATAGAGTTCAACGACAGACCTAGTGTTAATGGAGTATCACACGCCAACTCTTCCTCTCAGCCCTTTGAAGTAAGGTGTCTCTGGGGAGGTTAAATGCCGACAGAGATAAATGGCATTAGGCCAAGACTCCTAGGAGAGAAAGTAGCAAAAGACTTAAAGGAGCAAGTTGCTGAGTTACTTGAGTGCCTTCGAAAAGTCGTTAGGAGAGCCAGTCGCGGGTTCCTCGTTGCAGTAGAAGGCGTGGACGGAGCTGGACTTAGCACTACAGCTGAGGCTTTGGTATTCGCTTTAAATACTCTCTTTGGGGAGAGGGTGGCCCTCTACACTAAAGAACCAACCTATGGGCCGGTTGGCTTCATTTTATGGCAGGCCCTCTCGGGCATATACCGCGACTTTCCGAGACACCCAGTATTCATGGCTCATCTCTTCGCGGCCGATAGGCTATGGCATCTTATTGAGGAGCCCATTAACAATAAGTGCAGAGGTCTTCTCTCTTGTCTCCAAGCGGGTTATATAGTGGTTTCGGATAGATATAAGTATAGCAGTCTAGCATACCAAAGTAGGATACATAGAGACGAGAGAGGCAGGGTTGTAGAAGGAGCCGATATAGAATGGCTTTGGAGGCTTAATGAGTATGCCCCGCCTGCTCATCTCTTAGTTCTCTTAGATGTAGACGTTAAAACTGCCTTGGAGAGAATAGGCCTCGAAAGATGGAGCATACAATATACAGAGAAAAAAGACTTTTTAGAAAGTGTTAGAGAGGCGTTCAAAGAGATAGCTGGGGAGCTTGAGAAAAGACCAGAGGTGGATGCAGGTTCCTTAGGCTTTCAGAGAGGACGAGGACTGTGGGTAAGAATGTTAAGGGAAGCAGGCGTGGATCCAAGTATACTCTATAAGAGCCCGCCAGCATGGCCTCAGGTGGAGAGACACAATACAGCGGAGGAAAAGCCGGAAGAAGTAATAAGAGCAGCTCTCGAAGACATTCTTAAACTTATCTGTAAAAGGGAAGAAAGAATATTATAAGATACATAAATAATTAAAAATTTATATTAATAATTATTCTAGTGATAACAACTAAGTTATTTCACTAATATCTTTAACGAGGCCTAGGAGCCTCTTCACGCCCTCAAGGCTCTTGGGGGGCTCGCTGCTATGCATTATGACTAGCTTCTCGCAGCCCCCGCATTCGAGTGCTTTCACCTCCTCCAGCGCCTCCTGCTGTGTCTTGGCCACGCCTAGCTTGGAGGCCATCTCGGCGTCTAGTACCCTGTTGACCACTATTGCCTCGACCCTTATGCCTAGCTCGCGGGCAACTCTAAGGCTCGTCTTCACCTCATAGACCGGCAGGGGCTCCGGGGTCGCTATGAGTACGAGACCCGCTCTCTCGGGGTTCCTGAGGAGCTTCGCCAGGCCCTCGTACTCCCCGCGTAGCTCGGCCAGCTTATCCAGTACGGGGTCGTGCGGCTCGAACTCCTGCTTGAGTACTTTGGCTATAGTGTAGCGCATCGCCACTATCTTATAGCGTAGCTCGTAGAGGTGCGTTAGCCAGAGGAGGTAGAGGCGTGGGAGGTTGAGCATCCTGTGCGTGACCCCCGTGGGGGGAGTGTCGATAACTATATAGTCGTACTCCTCCCCCAAGCTCTTGGCGAGCCCCCTTAGGAGGCTCAGGTACACTTCCTCCTCGAAGCCCGGGGCGTTCTTGACCGCGCTCACTATGCCGTCTAGGCTCACCACGGTGAGGCCCGGCATCACCTGCCTCAGTAGCCTGGCGTAGTCCTCAGCCACTTTCTTAGCTATAGTGTCTATGTCGTACTGGACCGCCGTGAAGCCCGCCTCCTGGATCCTCTCGGGCTTGCCGACCCTCCTCAAGCCCAGGTAGCCTAGTAGGTGGCGTGCGGGGTCCAGGCTGGCCAGCAGCGTGCGCCCACGCTCCTGCAAGGCCAGGCTTAGGAGTATGCTGAACGTGGTCTTCCCCACACCGCCTTTTCCTACTGATATGAACATGTGGGGCCTGCCGGTTCTAGCTACGAGCCTTTCAAGCGCACCAGCCATACCTCATCGACCTCACCACTCACCGCCTAGGTTGGCGAAGTAGTCGGCCAGAACATCGGAGCCGAGGAAGTGCCTCTCCTCCATTATCTTAACCTCATCCTTCAGGAGAGGGGCCAGCTCCGCCGCCAGGCCCAGGGGGACCAGGGGGAGGCCCACCATACCCCCCAGGATGAGGCTGAGGAAGGCGTTCTCCATCTCCCTAAGCTGGAGCTCGAGTACTTCAACGCTCTCCTCGTGCATGGCCTTGAATATCCCCACGCTTAGGTTATACGCCTCCCTGCCTATGGCCCTCAGAGCCCTCGAGAGAGCTTCCCTGAGGCCCACAAGAACCCCCTAGTATATGCGTGGGGGGCGGGCCTAAAAAGGGGAGGGGAGTAGGTGGGGCTACTTCGAAGCTCTCAAGAGGCCTCTGGTGAAGAGTACTATCAGGAGTATATCGAGTGCAAGGCTTATCGCTACCAGGACGCCCGAACCTGCCACCTGAACCGGCGGTATGTGCGGCATGACAACGGCCATCCACCAGGCGAGCGCTATGGTTACTGTTATCCACAGGAAGAACGCCGGCACCAGTATGAGCCAGGCCGTCCCGCCCCTGATCTTGAGGGCTGCGTAGACCCACAAGGCGCTCGTCAGCAGTGCTAGAGCGGCTAGTAGCTGGTTGACGCCAGCGAAGGCGGGCCACACGGTTCTGTAGGCGCCGTATATCTTCCCCCCGATGACGACTGTCGGGAACGCCATGGCAGCGCCGACGAGGACTGCAATAAGTGTTGCGACCCACCTGTTCGTGAGCACCTTATGGGCGGCGGGGCTCCTGGGTTCGAGCCAGTCGAATAGCTCCTGCCAGGAGAACCTCGCTAGCCTGGTGGCAGTGTCTAGCGTCGTCAGTATGAACATTGAGAGTGCTATGGCTGCGAATACCTTGAACACGTTGAATGCCGTCGCGAAGTTTCCGCCGAACCTCTCCGCGACGCTGCCGACGAGGTAGCCGTAGCCGGTCACGAACCTCCCTATGGCGTTTAGCTTTAAGACATTTAGGCCGTGGAGCTCGGGGGCGCCGTAGGCTATTGAGACGGGTAATATGACTGCAAGGCTTGAGACGGCGCCCTCGGTGAGCATGCCTCCATAGCCTACTAGTAGGGCGTCCATCTCATTGGCTAGCTGCTTGCTGCTAGTCCCACTCGACACTAGGGAGTGGAACCCGCTCAGCGCCCCACACGCTATGATCAGGGGTATCGCCGGCCAGAACGGTGTCGGCTGCCCAGCGAATATCTTAGGGGAGAAGCTCGTGTATGCTGGCAGCCTGAGGGGCTTATTGAATACTATCAGCGAGCTAACACCTGCTATGGCAACGAAGGCCCATAGAACATAGGCGTTCAGGTAGTCCCTAGGCTGTAGCAGGTACCACACCGGGAGGCCTGCGGCTATGAACGAGTAGAGGGCTAGTATCACGACCCACCAGTGGTACGTGGGGATCCACACAGCCTTCATTACAGCAAGCTTAGCCTGAGCCTCGGCGGCCTCCATGGAGAGGCCCTTGACCTGGTGGAGGTAGGAGGCGTAGTCCTTGATGGCCGTTGTTATGGCTGCGCTCTTATAGCCTAGTAGGAATGGAACCTTGTAAGCATAGATGAACCCCAGCACTATTAGAACCAGGCTTATGGCGCTCGCCACCCTTATGTCCATTCCCGCCCTATAGGCTAGGAGGCCTAGGAGCAGTGCTAGGGGCATGAATATGACTGCTATCGTGGCGGCGCTCGGTATGTTCGTGAATATAACCGCCGCGACGCTGAGGAAAGCTGCTAGGACTAGGATGAGGGCTGCGTACACATATATCAGGAATATGTACCTAGCCTTCCTACCCATGAGGCCCTCGCTCACTGTAGCTATTGAGACGCCGCCATACCTAACACTTGCCATCAGCGAGAGGTAGTCGTGCACAGCCCCTATGAAGACGTTCCCGAAGAGGACCCAGATGAGGGGTAGGAACCAGCCGTAAGCCATAGCGATAGCAGGCCCCACTATCGGGCCTGCACCAGCTATGCTTGCGAAGTGGTGCCCGTAGAGGACGTACTTGTTCGCGGGCACGTAGTCCACGCCGTCGAACCTCTCGATGGCGGGTGTGGGCCTGTTGGGGTCAGCCTTGACTACCCTCCTAGCGAGTAGCTCTCTGCCATAGAAGACGTAGGCTATCCCATAGATTATGAAGACTATAATCGCTATCTCTATCATTACAACGCTCATGGAGCTCACCTCCTAACCTTGGCTTTGAGGGCTGTCGGAACCTCGCCGAACCAGAGGGCGGGTCCTATGATGATGAAGAACCAGCCTAGAACCAGTGATATGGAGTCGCTGGCCCACTCGCTGCCCTCGACTGTGATGGTTCCCTTCTCCTTGTTGAACACTGGCTTCACCGAGGATCCTATGTGGCCATGCAGCCCCCCCACGGTGAAGCCGTATGCGAGTAGCACTATCCCCACGATAGTGAGCGCTGCCCCCAGGGCTTCCCTGGCCTTCAAGGCGCCCACCGTGAACCCCTTACCCTTTCTATGGATTCAGGTACTCATTTCTCGTTAGAAAAACTGGGGGTCTATTTATCCTTGGGTGGGGGAGATGTATTTCCCCCTGGGAAGGGTAGGCTGGGGATGCATGGCAGCGCGCTCGCCCTAGCGGTCTCGGTTGTGATCATAGCGAGCTTCCCGGCTGTCGTCTGGTTCTTCGTGATTAGGAGGGGCATGATCAGGAGGATAGCCGGTGTCGCCAGGGAGCTGGAGGGAGTCCTGAAACCCCGGGACGTGAGGTACTGGTACCTCGGCTACCTAGTAGGCTTCAGGGCCCGCTACTGGGTTAACAGGGGGCCCATCTCGACGGTCTCAGCCCTCTACACCATACCCCCCTACCACGTCTTCTTCTACCTCCCAGTCATAATACTCGGGAGGAGGAGGGAGACCCTGGATCTAGCCGTCAAGCTCAGGCAGAGGCCCCTCTTAGGGGGAGAGGCTCATCTTATTGACGGGTCTAGGAGGGCGCGCCTGACGCTAGCCAAGGATCTAGGTGACACGAGGAGGCTGCGCAGAACCCGGGTCACCCTGGGGGGCAGGGTGCTGGAGGCCTATGTGGCTGGCCGTGAGCCCCCCCTG
The DNA here is from genome assembly GCA_026985385.1 of Acidilobaceae archaeon. Lineage (GTDB taxonomy): Archaea > Thermoproteota > Thermoprotei_A > Sulfolobales > Acidilobaceae > Calypsonella. The sequence goes on from JALSQM010000111.1 coordinate 13,736, forward strand.
AGCCTCGCGGTTGGCCTCGCCGAGAGGCTCGAGTCCTTGGGGGCGAGGGTGCACAGGGTCACGGTGGATCCCGGTAGTAAGATTGTTTACGCCTCTCTGAGCGTTGAGAAAGGCGAGCCCGTGGCCCCCCTCGTGGAGGCGGTGCTGGATGCAGCGAGGAGAGCGGCTGGCGGGGGCTAGGCTGCTGCTAGCTAAGGGCCTGGCAACCCACCTAGCCAGGATCCTAGGCCTCATAGAGACCCCCACGCCGGAGCCCATCCTAGAGCAGCGCTTGAATACCAGCCGCCTAGTGGTGGAGGCGTGCTACCTAGTGGAGAGGGCTAGGCGCGGTGAAATCCCCAGGGCCCGGGTGGTGTCGGCGCTCTCATGGCTGGTCGCTTCAAGACTCTCGGAGCGGGAGGCGTTGGAGGCGCTGAGGAGGGGCCTCAAGGCCCGCCCTACACCCCTGGGGCTCTTCGGCCTCGCGAGGGCTATGGGAGGCTTCCTCAGGAGGCCGACGCTCGAGGCGCTGGACAGGCTCGTGTCGGTGCTTGCAGGCGAGCTGTCGAGGCCGTGCTGGGCGGATCCCCGCCTCGAGGCTGAGAGGGGGAGGTTCGAGCGTGCGATGAAGAGGCTTGGAGCAGTCCTAGGCCTGACCCTGCCAGCGCTCTTCGTTGCCTCCCTCCTCTACAGTCCCGCGCTAGCGCTGGCCAGCATCGCTATTGCAGCGCTCCTCTGGGCGCTGGTGCGCCGCGTGGGGGTTCGCTATAGGATGCTCAACCTCGAGATTGCCTGGGAGAAGTGCGGGCTGGAACCCAGCGACCTAGAGGCGGCCATTAGCGGGAGGGACCTGCCGAGCGTGTACGAGCTACTAGGCCTCCCCTACCCTCCATATTAGGGTGCTTGAGAAACACTATCAGCCCCGGGATCCCCTGTTGCCTCGAGTAAACGAGTTGTGGCACCGCCTCCCAGAGAGCCCCACGAGGGCGCTTGACAGGCTCCTCGAGGCTCTAGGGAGGAGGGATATCGTCAATCTAGCGGCTGGCAGGCCCGGCTTAAGGCCTCCCGATTGGGTTCTCGAATGGCTCGCGGATCGCCTCGCCTCAGGGGGTCTGGAGCCCTTCGGCTACACACCCAGCGGGGGCCTGATGGAGGCTAGGGAGGCCGTGGCTGAGGACATATGGGAGACGGGGGGGCCCAGGGTCTCGTGGGAGGAGGTCATTCTGACAGCGGGTGGCCAGAGCTCCGTCGCAGCAGCGCTACACGCCCTCGGGAGAGCCGGGGGTAGGGTACTCCTAGTGGAGCCGACCTGGTTCTCCTACGAGCCCCTCATACGCTCCGCTGGCATGGAGCCAGTCTTCGTCACGGCCGAGCCCCCGGATTACAGGCTGCCCGAGGAGGCGGTCAAAGAGGCCGTCGAGTCCGGGGTCTCCATGATACTCCTGGCGGACCCCGACAACCCCACGGGGCGCCTCCTCACCGAGGGGGAGGCAAGGCTCCTAGCAGAGTTAGCGGTGGACCACGACATCTGGCTCATCGTGGACGAGCCCTACAGGACCCTCGTCTACGAGGGATCCAAGGTATACCCGGCTAGGTACGCTCCAGACCACGTTGTCGGGGTTGGAGCATTCAGCAAGGACCCCGGGATCCCCGGGTGGAGGCTCGGCTACGCCTACGGGCCCCCCGAGGCAATCAAGGCCATGGAGAGGTTCGTCGAGTACACAGTCTACTGCCCCCCGAGGCCCGCGCAGGAGCTTGTAGCGATGTACCTCAGGGATCCTAGGAAGAGGGAGTTTAGGAGGATGTTTCAACTCGAATACAGGAAGAGGCGCGACACCCTCCTGAAGGCGCTAGCGGAGCTGGCGCCAGAGGCCGGCTACTCGAAGCCCCCAGCGGGGATGTTCGTCTACGCCGACGTGTCAAGGTATACAGGCCGCGGGAGGGGGGTCACGGTTAGATTCGCCGAGCACGCGCTCAGATCGGCAGGCGTCGCAGTGATACCGGGCGAGTTCTTCGGGCCACGACAGGCTGGCAGGCTGAGGTTGACCTTCACCTATGAGCCCGGTGAGAGGCTCGTCGAGGGGGTTAGGAGGCTCGCCACAGCGCTAAATAGTTTTAAAATCTAGTGTATTCGGCGTAGAGTATAGACCCGCCTGGAGCGACGGTGGGGTGTAACCTGTTGGCTGAGAGGTTCCTAGTAATAGTGACGAGTAACGAGGCTGAGAAGGTTCTCGAGGCGCTGCTCCTGGCGGCTAACGCTAGAGAGATGGGGTTTGACACGTACATGTACTTCACCCTCGCAGGCGTTGAGGCGCTGATCCGGGGGCAGCTTAACAGGCTCAGGCCGGGTAGGAGCGCGGTAGCCTCTAACCTCAGGAGGAGGGCCGACAGGCTTGGCCTGCCCTCGGACCTGGAGGCATTCTATGACGAGCTGAGGAGTATGGGGGTCAAAGTATACGTCGACGAGCCCAGCCTGCTAGCGGCGGGTCTAGCGCGTGGAGACCTGCTGCCGATAGACGGGCTAGCAGGCCCCGGGTTCCCGGCGGCCCTGGGAGCGGGTACGCAGGTCGTGGTCCTCTAAGGGGCAGCAGCCGCTATGAGGGTGGAGCCGGATCCTTGGAGCCTCGCCCTACGACTCTACGGATCCGGGGAGGAGCTACTACCAGGCCTCCACGACGGGGAGGTGCTGAAGCGCGTAGAGGGCCTCATAGAGGAGGCCGCTCGAGGCCTCCTCGGGGAGGTCAGGCGCTTCCACATGCCAACCCTAGCGTGGCGGCTCAGGGAGGCCGCCTGCGAGCCCTGCGGCGAGGCTGTTGTAGCCCCCTACGTTGAGGAGTTTGATGTAGAGGGCTGGGTAGAGGCTCTACCAGGCGACCCCTCCAACCCAGCGGCGTGGAGGGGGTATAGGGGCTTGCCAATAGTCCTCGCGGAGGAGCCCCAGAACCCCGATGACCTGGTGAGGGCGGTGCTCCTCGCAGCCGAGGAGGGGGCGGAGGCGCTACTACTCTGCCCCAGGGGGGCGCCCCGCGTCATCGTGACCACGGGCTCCTGGGGCTACAGCTTCAATGTGGGGGCCCCCACACCAATTGCCGTGGCATACGTCGACCCCCACTCATGTGCTACCCTCAAGAGGGCGGGGCGGGCCCGGTTATACATCGACGCGAGAACCGTTGAAACCGTCACCTGGGGCCTCCAGGCCAGGCTGCCCGGGCGGGGGAGGCCCTGGCTCTTCGGCGCCCACTGGGACAGGTGGCCCGGGGGGTTCCAAGACGATACCCTCGGAGTAGCGCAGGCCATAGCTGCAGCCGTCAACGCCGCCTCTAGGGGTCTCGAGGCCCACGTGTTGGTGTTCCCAAGCGAGGAGCACGGCTCCCCAGGCTACGCGGGCTGGTACTGGTCGTGGGGGAGCAGGTTCTACTCCATCCAGCTCAAGCGTTCGGGCCTGGCGGGGGAGTACGCCGGCTACATTAACTTCGACGTGGCGGGCTCCACCCCCCTCATAGTCAGCGGCTCCCCCCAGCTCCTAGCGTCCCTGCCCCCGGGGGGGTGGAAGGCCAGGCCCTGGGAGTGCCCGGAGTGTGATAGCATGCAGCTAGCCGTCCACGCTGGCCTACCGACGCTCTCGATCCACACGCTCTGGACGCCGAGGGCCGAGGCCATCTACCACACGCGCCTCGACACCCCGGAGAGGGCCGAGCCAGGGGCTGCTAGGGCGGCGGTTAACCTGGCTGTTCGAGCGGTCCTGGCGGGGCCGCGGTGGGAGTGCATGGAGGCTATGGTCACGGGCCTCCTCGGCCGCGGCCCCCTAAGGGCTAGGAGGCTCGCCGCGCTAATACTGCAGGCCTCCAAGCGCGTGGGCTGGGAAACGCTCTACCCGGTTCTGGCGAGGGAGGCCCTGAGACCCATAGACTATGGGAGTAGGAGGTGGTCCAGCGGGCCCTTGGAGGCCTACTGGTTCCCCGAGGCCTCACTGCTACCCAGGCTCCTCAGCGACCTCAGGGGGGGCAGGGATCCGGGCGAGGTCTGGGTTGCCGGCTGGGAGTACCCCCTATACACTACGAGGCCCTCTCCCGGCTCGAGGCCGTGTAGCGTGGAGTGCGTGATGGCCCAGGCGCGCTCTCAGATCGAGGCCCTCTCCGAGAGGCTCGAGGACGCCGTGAGGGGCCTCCTAGCCTAGTCGCCCAACTCGCCTAGGAGCCTCTGGCAGAGATCCCTAAGGCTCAGCACGCCTAGGGGCCTGCCCTCCCTGTCGACTACTGGGAGGTGCCTTATGCCGTGCCTTATCATGGTGTCACTCGCCTCCAGCAGGGGGGTGCCGGGCTCTACGCTGATCACCCTCCTACTCATGTGCCTCTCAACCGGGTCATCGAGGCTTCCACCCTCGGCTACGACGCGCACGAGATCCCTCTCGGTGAATATGCCCACTAGCCTCCCATTATCGTCTACCACCAGCACGCTCCCAACGCCTAGCTCGTTCATCGCCTTAGCCGCCTCCCTCACGCTGGCCTTGGGGTTCACGGTGACTAGCCACCTACTCATAACGTCTGAGACAGACACGTGAACCACCGGGGGTTCGAGGCCCTCGAAGCCCCCTAATAGACTTGCGCCGTCCGCTAGGCCTCCCCGCACCTCTTCAGCAGGATCCTGGCGGCGCTGGAGGAGAGCTTATGGGCCTCCTCAGCGCTTGTTGATAGTATGTAGGCTACGTCGTTTAGTGGCTTCCCCTGCAGGATCCTAGCTGTTAGTGCCACCGCCTCCTCGCGGGTGAGCTGTAGGTCTGATGGGCTCCTCGAGGCCAGGCAGTTCACGGTTGAGGCCCAAACGGCGTCGAAGGCCTGTTCCAGGTCGATGGCGCCCTCGAGGAAGAGGGCTAGCCTGCGCCTCATATCCTCCGTGGGGCTTAGGGGCTTCGTCGTGCTCGGCTGGGTTGCCTCGAGTATTAGGGGGATCCTCTCGGCCGAGACGTCCCTGTATATGCTTTGGAGGCTCAGGAGCAGCCTCACCCTGAAGTTGGAGGACGCCTCGGCAACCGCTGCGCTGCCCGGCCCTGTGAGGGGTTTGGCTACGGCGATGTTCTTCTCGCCCGTGGCCCTGTTGTAGCGTGGGCTTATGTAGACGACGCGGTAGCCGGCGTTAACCCAGAACCCTATAACGTCGTGCCTACTGAAGACCGCCGTCACCACGTCGAGCCCAGCCTTCCCAGCCCTCTCCTCGATGCACCCGAGCAGCCTCGAGCCAAGGCCCCTCCGCTGCAGGCTGGGGGTGACGGCGATCCTAACGACGCGGACGCCCCTAAGGCCCTGGGCTCTTGTGGTGTGCGCTGAGAGGAGCTTCAGGCCCAGCCTAGCCGCCTCCTCGAGGCCCCAGTGCTCCAGGGCCACGTCCGCGGCCGCCACGGGCTTGCCGTCCCGGGTCTCGAGGGCTAGGATCTCGTGGTTGGGGGACTCGAGTATCGAGAGTATGTAGTCGGGCTCGAACCTGTAGTGGGCCTGGACTAGTATGCCTATGAGCATCCCCGCGTAGACCCGGTCGGAGGCGAGCCTCTCGACGTCCACCTCCACGCACTCGGACTCGACCGCCTCGGCGGCGGGGATCTCGGGGGGCTCAGCGTTTAAGTGGAATGTGCTGATGACCCACTCCTCGAGCGGGTCCCCCCTCCGGTAGCGTATGGGCTCCCCCAGCTCCACCCTGGCAAGGGGCCTGGGCAGCTCGCCCTCCAGGATGTGGAGTAGAGCCTTGCCGCTCCCCTCGTAGCCGTGGATTGTGGAGGCCGCCAGCAGGCGCCCACTCCTCCAGGAGAGCCTCCTAACCCTGGCCACCCCGACGGCTCCCGCCTCGTCGACCACGAGTAGGGGGGCGGGCTCCCCCTCCTCCGGGGTCTGGTAGTGCACGCTGAACCATGGCCCCCACACCCTAGTTACAGCGCCGCCCTCACGCTTCACCTTGAAGTAGCCCCCGTGGCCGAGGGCCTCGAGGCCCTGGAGGAGGCCCTTGAAGAGGCTGTAGACGCCGTGGGGGCTGGGCGCGACGACGTGCACCCTACCCGCCTGCCTGGAGTGGATAAGCATGGCCAATATGAGGCCTAGAGCGTAGCTCTTACCCCTCCCCCTATCACCTATGAGCAGGAGACTCCTCCCCCTACCGGTGAGGTGCCTAGCGGCAACGGCTAGAGCCTCCAGCTGATCGGGGGTCGCAGCGAGCCCCGCTAAGGCGCTCGGAACCCCCCGGGGCCTGGCCCGGGGCTTGGGGGGCCTTGGTGGGGCGGGCTCCCGGGGGAGCGCCCTCGAGACCACCGTGTCGCTCAGTAGGTCAACTATGATGTGGCTCCTCGAGCCCATTATGGAGTTTAGGAGGTATCGCCTGTAGAGGCCCCTGCCGCCGGGGGGTGAGGGGTCCCAGCGCCCCCTAGGCCCGGCTCCCACTAGGAGGATCCCGCCCTCAACCACGGTCTCGGCTAGTGCTGCGATGAGGTTAGGCCTGAGCAGGCCCCCAACAGCTATAACGGCTACGAGGGCCTCCGAGCCGAGTAGCTCCTGATACCTAGGGGGAGCCTTCAGGAGACCGCAGAGGCCCTCGAGGCTCCCCCTAGAGGCCTTGTCGGCCACCCCTATGCACTCTCTGGCATCGACACCCAGGGCTCCCAGGGCGGAGGCGGCAGCGCCGCCGGGGCTCTCGGCGTGGACGAGGGCGAGGCCCCTCCAGCCGAGGCGGCGCAGCTCCCCCCAGTAGGCGGCCAGCTCCTCGAGGGCCCTCAATGCCAACTACTACACCTAAGCTGGGGGTCACTCTATTCTTATGGCCTCACCAGTGTAGCGGGCGCTCTCGGCGAGCCTTGACCTCCTAGCCATCTTAACCGCTGCCTCGACAGCCCTCCTAGCGTACTCCTCGGCCCTCTCAAGCGCCTGCATCCTGGAGGCCCCCGGCCCTATGACCCCTAGCGTGACGGGTTTACCGTACTCTATCCCTAGATCCATTATCTTCCTCGCAGCCTGGTGGGCCACGACTTCGTCGTGCTTTGTCTCGCCCTGGATAACGGCTCCTATGACTGCTATAGCGTCTACGTCATCCTTCCTGGCCAGCTGGGCGACGGCGTAGGGGGCGTCAAAGACCCCTGGAACCATGTAGATGTACCTGACCTCGGCCCCCAAGAAGCGGGCGTGGCTGACCGCCTTCTCCATCATTATCCTAGTCACGTCATAGTTGAACTCTCCAACAACTAGGGCAAGCCTCACAGGCTCCCCAGCACCCACTAGCGGCACCCAGAGCAACCCCGCCGGGTGAGGGGCTATTAGAGTGGAGCCCATCGCCTCCCTAGCCGCTGGCTATGGGGTCCAACGCGTTCTTAGCCTTCGAGTGGGGCTACCCCCTAGGGGGGCTGTGTGGCCGCGGTGGCCGCGCCTCATGCTATAGAGGTTCGAGGGCTCCGGAAGTCCTACTGGGTCAGGGAGGGCGGTCTCCTGCGTGGGAGGCGGAGGAGGATCGAGGCCCTTAGGGGTGTGAGCTTCACCGTTGGGTGGGGGGAGGTCTATGGGCTCCTCGGCCCTAACGGCGCGGGGAAGACTACGACGGTCAAGATCATAGCTACACTCTTAGAGCCGGATGAGGGTGACGCCCTCGTAGCCGGGTATAGTAGTGTTAGGGAGCCCCTCGAGGTTAGGGAGAGGATAGGCGTCATGCTCAGCGTTGAGAGGGGCTTCTTCTGGAAGCTGACGGCTAGGGAGAACCTCAAGTACTTCGGGCTCCTCTACGGCCTGGATGGAAGGGAGCTCGAGGAGAGGATCGAGGAGCTTCTAGAGTTAACGGGCCTCAAGAGGCTTGGAGCCGAGAATAGGAGGTTCGAGGATATGAGCCTCGGCATGAGGGCGAGGCTAGGCCTTGCCAGGGCGCTCCTGCGGGATCCCCCGGTCCTCATTCTAGACGAGCCGACGCTGGGCCTGGATCCCCCGAGCGCTAGGATGGTTAGGAGCATACTGAGGAAGCTGGCTTCCCGGGGCAAGGCAGTGCTCTTAACCACGCATAACATGTTCGAGGCTGAGATAGTCTGTGATAGGGTGGGCATAATATCGAGGGGCAGGGTGATAGCTGAGGGGAGCCCCGGAGAGCTGAAGGCCAGGGTCTCTGATAGAGTCCCCGTCGTCCTCCACGTGCGCGCCTCGCCCACGGAGGCGGAGGCCCTAGCTCAGAGGATAGGCGGGGCCGTCTCGAGGCTTACGGAGAGGGATGGAGGCCTCCTCTATGTCAGGGTTCTCGCGGACCCGGAGTCCGCTGAGAGGATCATACAGAGGGCGATAGAGGAGGCCCTAAGGCTCGGCGTTAGGGTGGCCGAGGCGAGGATTGAGGAGCCAACGCTTGAGGACGTCTTCATAGCGCTCACGGGCGCCTCCGAGGAGGGGGGCGGCGGTGGCTAGCCTGAAGTCGCTGGTGAAGGCGGAGCTGGGTGTTCAATGGTGGTGGCTCAAGAATAACAGGGTAATGCTAGTCCTCAGCTTCGTATGGCCCTACATGGCGGTTCTAGTGCTCCTAGCCATGGGCTACGCCTATGGTAGCATCCAGAACATGGCTAGGAGGCTTGGCGTCGACGAGCCCGTGGTGTACTTGATGGCTGCAAGCATGGTGGCCTTCGCCGCCAGCGGCATAATAGACAATGCCAGCGGCGTCGCCCAGTGGCACAGGTGGCTCGGCACGCTGCCGTACGTCTACGCGGCGCCTCACAGGTTCCCGGTGTACCTGGTTGTGAGCGGCTTCGCAGGCAGCCTATTCATAGCGACAACGAACCTCGCGGCGATGCTCCCGGGAGCCCTAGCGGTGGGGGGCCTCAGAGCGGGCCTCGGCTTGCTGGCGGTTTTCGCGGTAATGATAATAGCGAGCCTGCCCCTCGTGGGGATAGCTGTCTCAGCGGCGCTGCTGAGCCTACTAGCCAGGGAGGAGGGCAACGTGCTCAGCTTCCTCAACCCCCTACTACTCCTCCTCTCAGGGGTCTTCTACCCGATAGACGTGCTGCCCAGGATCCTCCAGTGGATGAGCGTCCTAGCACCCGTGCGCTACGTGGTCGAGGCCGCCAGGATAGCCTCAACATTCACTGGGGGCCCCGTGAGGGCTGTTGTAGTGGCCTCCTACTACCTAGCAGTAATGATAGCGGTCTACAACCTCCTCTCACTCAAGGCCGTGGGGGCCCTAGAGTCGGCGGCGCGTAGGAGGGGGGTCTTCTAGGGTGGGAGGCCCCCGGCGCCCCGGGATCCAGGCCCGCCTAGGGGCCCGGCTCGTGAGGCTCGCCCTAAGAGCCTATCATACGACCTGGAGGCCCCGCCTCATCAGCGTGTACGGCGCCAGGATCCTGGTCCCGCGGGGGGTCTTCATACCCCTCGGCACAGTCTCCAGCGGCCTGCTGGCGGGCATCCTAGCCTCCATGGAGGTGGGCCCTGGGAGGCTCCTCGACATAGGCTGTGGGAGCGGCGTGCTAGCCGTTGTAGCCGCTCTCCACGGTTGGGAGGCTGTATGCTACGAGCCGAGCCCCGCCGGTCGGGCTGCGGCTAGGCTTAACGTGGCCCTAAACGGGCTCCAGGGCAGGGTGAGCGTCACGGGCGATCCCCGGGAGGTAGTCGAGCTAGGCCCATACGACGTCGTCGTATCGAACCCCCCATACCTGCCCCTCGAGCCCCGCGACAGGCTCGACGAGCTCTGGTGCGCCGGCGAGGATCTCAGGGTCCTCAAAGCGATAGGCAGGCTCGCCGGGGAGGCATCACCCGGGGGCTTGATGATAGCATCCCTATCAAGCCTCACGCCCCTAGAGGCTGGAGTGGAGGCCCTCGGCCTCAAGAACTGGAGAGTAGTAGCATGTAAGCTAGCGGGCATCGACAGGGTCTACATAGTAGAGGGCAGGCTACCCAGCCGGGGGCCAGCACCCCTCGTTTAAGAGCCCCGCCGCTCCTAGGGGGGCGAGGATCCCGGGGGAGGGGGTGCCTGCTGGCTTCGAGTGTCTCGAGGCAGTTGAGGGTTATGGGGTGGCTCCACCTCCTGCGCACGTCGAGGTACCTCTATAGCATGGCTAACTGGGCCTTGGTTGACGGGCTCTGGATATCGATATACGTCCTAGGCGCTCTGACGTTCGCGAGCCCCAGTAGTTACGGTGTAGTGGCGCCGATGGTCTTCTGGGCGGTGCTCGCCTGGAACCTCATGAGCACGCCCCTCTGGACTATAGGTAACTGGACGCGCTTCTACATAGCCATGGGCGTGTTCGAGGAGCACGAGCTTGCCGGGGCCAGTCATAGCCTCTTCCTCTCGCTCAGGGCCCTCCCAGCAATCATTGTAAGCCTCGGGACGGCGGCTGTAGTGGGGGGCTTCATAGCCTACGTAACAAGGGCCCCCATACTCCACGTCGAGAACCTGCTCCTGCTGGCAGGCAGCCTGGCGGCGATCACGGCTATGGCTACGCTCTACAGCCTAACTATAGCATTCCTATCCCTGGCAACGCGGGCCCCAGCCCCCCTACTGGACTTCATGAACTTCCTACTCTTCATAGCGGGGGGGATAGCCGCCCCCGTCTCAAGGCTCCCAGGGCCCGTCAGGGCCTTCGCCGTGGCGACGCCATACAGTCACCCCGCAGAGCTTATGAGGATGGCTGCAGTGGGCCTCAAACCATACCTAGAGCCACGCTTGGAGGCGCTCCTAACGGTGGCGTGGCTGGCAGGCCTAACACTACTCTGGCTAGCGGCGAGGAGGTGGGCCCTTATAAGGGCCAGGAGGGAGGGGGTGAGAGGCATAGGTAGAATGTAGCCGGGAGCGTAACAGAGAACACGATGAGCTCATCCCACAATTAATTAAACTTAACGGTAATATGGAAATATTCGTTCTTACTAAACCGTAAGAAACACTAAAATCCCCCAGTTTGTCACACCCGGCTCAGGACACCATGGGTGTGAGCAGAGACTTGAGCCTAACAGTACTGCTACACGGAGAGAAGCTCTGTGAAGGCACAGAGCCATGCAGAGGCCCCCTCCACCTACTCCAAGTCCTACTCGAACGCTCGAGGCGCGAGGGGAAAGGATTCGCGGGCTTAGCGGTTGATGACAAGTGGAACGGCGTACTAATCGTTGTACGCGCAACTGGTGAGGGCTTCGACACGTCCTTCTACAGGGTCTCTACAGGACTAGTCGAGGAGGAGATAAGGGGTATGAAAACCCTACTACAGCTATGGCCCCACAAGGAGTTGAAGATCTTCATATCGCCCCTCGAGGATTAGCCTCCTAGCCGTGGAGTTGAGGGGGATGCACCGATTTAAACCCGTCATAGGGGCTATAGGCGCATGTACAGGGGAGGGCCTGGGGATTTTACCCCGCTCCCTGATACGCTCCCTAGGGCGTGGGCTCTCCCAGCGCGGTGTGGCAGCGGTGGGCACGGGTAGGTGAGCATGGGCGCTGGCCACGCAGATGGAGCGGGTATGAGTCCTTTCACGTTCTCGTTTAGCAGGTTCCTCGACCTAGTCTCCTATGAGGGCATGGAGAGCTTCGAGGATGTCGAAGAGGCCTTGGGGGGCCTTCTCTCTAAGCTCGTGAGCCTTGGGGAGAGCTTTGACGGCTCTCGGGGGCTCCTAGCTCACTTAACCCTCGAGGCCATAGTGCATGGGACAGCATGCTCCGCCTTCGCCCTCCTAGCCTTTAGAGGTAATAGCCTGGAGGCCCTCGTTAAGCCCTTTGGGGAGCGTTGCCTTCGGCCTTCTAGGTTGAATGCCTACATTGAGGTATTCGAGTCAAGCAGGGAGGCGATACTCTACGACTTCACCTTGAACGCCGGGAGAGCAGGGATCCTGAGGCTCGAGGCAAGCCTTAGCGTGCCCAGGGAGGCCCTCAGCGAGCTCTTGAAGGGCCTAGGCGTGAAGGCAACGCTCCAGTCGGCGCCTCAAGCCTCAGCTGGGGCTACTGAGACCCGGAGGATAGGGGACGTGGAGGCACTCAGAGTATGTGTAGGGATCCTCGAGAGGATGGTTGCCTCCGGCTATGAGGATCCCATACCCACAGTCGAGGAGCTAGACGGCGCTACGGCATCGCTGGTAGCTCGCTATGGGGCAGCGGTGCTCGCACTCCCAAGGGGCTACCTATGCCTGGAGAGGCGCTACGACCCCTCCGGTAGGCCCTGCGTACGAGCGGTAATGGTGGAGGAGGATCGAGAGGATATCATAAGCGCCTGTGTCGAGCCCCAGGTGCTGGGTGGTTCGGAGGATCTACTCAAAACAGCGTTAAGGATAGTGGGTAGCAGGCAGTAGGATGCAAACACGCTCTGACCTATGATATCAGCTAGTTACTCTAGCCCTGCTGTGGCCTGTGGCACCGGCCTCTTGGGGAATGCGGCGTAGGATGCCGCCCAGACCAGGCCGAAGCCTGCCACGGCGGATGCCAGGGTTATGGGCGTGCTAGCGCCTAGCAGGTATGACGCCAGCAGGGCTAGGGCGCCGCCCGCCACGCCGAGTGAGCTGGCGAACGCGGCGGCTATCGGGGGCCTCTTGAGGGCTACCCTGCCCCCCATGTGGGTTACCGGGCGTCCGCAGTGCGGGCACTTCTTGACGCGTACATCGGCTCCGCAGTGCGGGCACCTGTCAGCTATGAATGGTATTACCCTACCGCACCGCGGGCACCTAGCTTTCTCTAGTGTCAAGTCGGCTCCGCAGTAGGGGCACTCAACGGTCTTGCCGGAGAGGAACATCACAGCGGCCCTCGAGGCGTCTATAACTGGTTTCCCGCCGCCAGCTATCACTAGCAGATCCCTCACCCGGGAGATGTCTATGACTCTTCCCTCCCCGTACTCCAGTAATATGCCTCTCCCGCCCTCACGCGGGCCCTCTCCCCGGGCGAGCTTCTCGAGGTAGTTCCTACTCACGTTCTCTAGGTCTATGGCGAGTGACACGATCTCGTCTGTCTCCTCCCTCTCAACCCCGGTGAATGATAGTGGGAACCCGTCCTGGGATGCAATGACGGCGAAGTCGACGCCGTCTATATGCGAGAAAAACTCTGCGACCCTCGTGATCGGGTCGGCTTCCCCTCCGGGCTTCGATGACAAGGCCGGGGTTTCACCTCACGATTACCTCTATCACGAGGGGCTCGTCGGGGCTCTTCTGGGGGTGCACCTTTATCCTCACCTGGGCGTCGGGCTTGCTCTTCCTTATGGCCCTCCTCACCAGGGCTGCTGCTATGAACGACTCCGGGCTAAGCGTGTATGCTATGCCTTTCTCGTGGAGCAGCTTGGCCACGGGCTTGAATATGCTGTCACTTATCTTTATCACGTACTTATCGCCCTCCTTAGTTCCATTGCTGGGTACCTCGACCTCAACCTTATCGCTTATACCGAGCTTCTTGAATGCCTCTGGTATGTCCTTCTTGAGATCCTTGATGTCCCCCACCTTGACCCCGATGTCCTCGAGCATATCAGCTAGGAAGTCGCCTATATTCTTGATTAAGAGCTGCGTCATGGCTGCAGCTCCAGTGCCCAGGGTCTTACTTATCGCTAGCTGGTAACCAGCTATGATAGCGTTCAGGAGGCCACTCGGAACCTCGATCTTCTCCGACAACGTGAACTCACCCCTCTTAGCCGCCACCCACGCTCACCCCCAGCCTCCCGGGGGAGGCTAGAGGGCGCTCGCTATCCTGGGGGCGTGCTTGCGTACCTCGTACCTCACCCTGCCGAGCACAGCCTGTGACTTGTCGGCGAGCACGGCGAGAAGGTGCTCACCCAGGTCGTGGATTAGCACGTAGTGGCCGGTGTACTCTAGGGTTAGGGTCTCAGGCTTTCCCAGCTCGAGCTCGCCGCCTAGCTGCGTGACGGCGCCGTGCACGGCCGTCACCATGGCTGCTAGGGCGTCTGGGTCGATGTTGAGCGTCCCTGTCGAGGCCCTCTCAACCACGAAGCCCTCCTTGCTCACGACGAACACAGCCGTTATACCGGGAACCCTCACTATGTCCCCTAATATCCTCTGTAGCACGGACGACAAGAGATACCACCCCCACCGGGCCCGCGGGGGGAGGAGTTTAAATTGTTTGCATATCGTTTGCATACTTTCAATCCCACTCCATTAAAAGCTTTACTCACGCATAGTGCGTAGGATCCTTTTACGCGCTGCCCCGAAAGGCTACTCGGTGCGGATCCTTGGCTATAGGTAGGGGCCTGCTGGTCGCTGTGATGGTCGCCGCGGGACTCGCGGGGGGCCTAGCCGCCGCTAAGTTCGTGGGCGGCCCCCTGGGCTTCCTCAGCTTCCACATAAACGGTACGGGGGAGAACATCACGTGGGTGCCGGTCTACTTCGACCTCGGAACGCTCAACGAGAACCAGACAGTCAACGTTACGGGCACTGCAACCATAACACTCCCGGAGCCCGGCGTCTATGTAGTCAACATAGTTGGGCCCCAGCACTACGCCAGGGTGTTCAGCTACTTCCACGTCAAACTAGTATTCGATGGCAACAAGACTGTGAGCCTCACCCTCAGGCACCCCTTCGCTAGAGTCAAGCTAGCCGAGGGCACCCACGTCATAAGCGTCACCCTAGAGGCTAGGGTTCGCAGCCACCTCCCAAGCATAACGGTGGATCACGCACCCTTCATAGCAATACACCCGGCCCCCCACGCTAGGGGCCACGGGTCAGGCTACGGGCCCCACGCAGGCGAGTGCCCCTGCGGTCACCCCCACGGCGGGGCCTGGCATGGAGGCCCCATAAACCCGTGACGAGCCCAAGACCGGCTCCCTCCACGGAAACGAGCCTTTCAATTATTTTCTCGTTTTCTCTTTAACTTCCTGATCGCTTTCATATGTGCACCAGCGATTTTAGCGAGCCCGGCAGTCTCTGGGCTACTACTGGTGTTGGCCTCTTGAGTGAGGCTAGGGCCTTGGTAGCTGAGGCGATGAGGCTCCTCTACGAGAGGGGCTTGGTCTCGCTGCGTGGGGGTAACGTTAGTGTAGTAGATAGGGAGAGGGGCCTTGTCTACATCTCACCCAGCGGCATGCCTAGGCACCTCATAGATGCCGGCGACGTGGCCGTTATAGACCTCGATGGCAGGGTTCTTGAGGGTAGGCCCAGCAGTGAGTGGAGGATGCACGTTGAGATATACAGGAGGATCCCGGGGGCCGCCGCCGTGGTTCACGCCCACGCGCCCACCGCCGTGGCGGCTGCATCTGCAGGCCTAGAGCTGAGGGTCTCCTCCATGGTGGAGGCGTCCTACTCTCTAGGCAACTGCGAGGCCGTCCCCGTGGCCCCCTGGGCGCCTCCTGGCACCTGGGAGCTCGCTAGAGCGGTTGCCGGGGCCCTCGAGTCCAGCGGGTGTAGGGGTGC
>JALSQM010000112.1 GCA_026985385.1 Acidilobaceae archaeon
ACGCCCCTATCGGCGAGCGCTATCGGGCCCCCCCTCCTCGCAGTGGCGAGTATGCCTCTATAGGTTGCTAGGGGGCTCCTTATCCTCCTGCCGATGGCCGCCTCGACCTCGCGGCGGAGGGTTAGGGAGAGATCCTCGCTCGGCGTTGCAACGCTATAGGCATGGGGGCCCAGCGCCGAGTCCAGCCTGGCGGCCAGTTCGGCCGCCTCGGAGGCGCACTCCGAGGCGGAGGCGCACTCAACGCGGCCGCCTAGCAGGGTCCTCAGAGGCTCCCCGCTCAAGGGCTTCGAAGCTCCCTGCTCGAGCGCTGCTGTTATGGCTTTCCTGAGGGCGGCGTCGGCGGCTGCCTGGCCCCCCTGGAGCCTCGCTGCGAGGGCTTCCTCCATGACCCTCATTAGTTCTTCGGGCTTCGAGAGCTCGGCGCTATAGCTCCTCAGGAGCAGCGCGAAGGGCTCCGGCGGCAGGCTGGGGGAGGGCTCGGGCTTGGAGTCGGGGTTTAGATACGCTACGATGTAGTGGCCCTCGGAGCCCCGGAGGGCCTCCCCCCTACACCCCTGGGGTCCTGCGAGCCTTCGGGAGCCCCTGTAGAGGGCGGCCTCGAGCCAGGCCGCGCGCCTGCAGAGCCTCCACTCCAGCTCTCCCCCGTCGCTGGGGGTGTGCGTTATGGATATGCAGGCCCCGCCTATCCGGGCCTCGCAGTACTCCCCGTCTATGGTCGGCCTCCCCCTCTTGATGGTGTACTCCAGGAGGCCCGTCCTCCTCAGCATCTCGAGGGCTCTAGGGATCCTCTCCACGCTGCCGAGGGCCCTTGCCGCCGCCTCCGCTGGCACGATCGACTCCCCACCGTCGGCGGCTGAGGCTATGAGGTTGTAGAGTAGTATTGCTTCGCTGGGCCTCGGGGCCTCGCGGGCCCTGAGCCTGGCCTTGGCGGTGTAGTCCTCGTGGCTGTAGTAGGCGACGGCGTAGGCGTCGAGCCTGTCACGCCCCGCCCTGCCGACCTCCTGGTAGTAGTCCTCGATGCTGTCAGGGGGGGTCACGTGTACGACGAAGCGTATGTTGGGTATGTCAACGCCCATGCCGAACGCCTTGGTGGCAACCACTATCCTAGGGCCCCTCCTCTCCCCCCTACTAGCGGCTGCGACTGCCTCCTCCACGGCCCTTCTCCTAGAAGAGGGCATTTGGCCGTGGTACGCCACCACCATACCCCTCCCAAGCCTCTCGCCAAGGAAGGCGGCGAGCTCCTCGGCGTTAGCCCACCTCATCCTCGAGCTCCTCACATAGCCCGTGAATACCACGCCTATCCACGGCTCGCTCACCCGCGAGGCCCACTCGGCTAGCTCCCGGAGCAGCTCGGCTAGATCCTCCAGCCTCTCCCGGGGATCCCTCGGGGCCGCTCTTACGTCGAAGTGTATCTCCCTCCTCAGGGGCGGGGCCCTCAGCACTAGAGCCGCGGAGGGCGGAGCGTCGACGCGGGGCTTGGGGTCGTCTAGGTCGACGCGCACCCTAACGGCCCTACCGGGCTCGTAGCCCAGGGCCTCGAGTATCTCTGATTCAACGTCCCTCGGGGCGGTGGCGGTCAGGGCTACGAGTGGCGTGGGGGCCTCCTGGGAGGATCTCAGCTCCCTAACCACCCGCGCCATATGGAGGTAGCTGGGCCTGAAGCTCATCCCCCACCTGCTCAGGGTGTGGGCCTCATCGAGCACTATGAGGGACGCCTCTCCCTCCCTGGCAAGCTCCTCGAAGTACGGGTCGCGGAAGCGCTCGGGCGTTATGTAGAGTAGATCCAGGACCCCGGCCTTGAAGGCCTCCAGAAGCTCCTCTCTCCTCTTACGCGGGACGCTGGAGTCTATGTAGAAGGCCTTCAACCCCCTCTCCCTGGCCCGGGCGACTTGATCGTGTATCAGAGCCCTCAGAGGCGAGACCACGAGGGCCCCACTACCCAGGCCGACGTCGGAGAGGACCCTGGCCGCGACCTGGAATATAGCGCTCTTACCAGCCCCAGTGGGGTACACCACCAGAGTGACCCCACCCGTGAGGGCCTCCCTGTAGAGGGCCTCCAGAGCCGCCTCCTGGTAGCCCCTCAGTCTCGCGCCTCCCCAGAGGCTCGTGAAGACCCTCCTAGACTCCCTGAGGAGGGCCTCGGCCTCTAGGCCGGCGGCGCCCAGGAGGGGTGCCTCCTCGGGTCTCACGGGTAGCAGCCCCTCGAACCCGTGGTTTGCGGCTATCCTAGCGGCCCTCGATACTGTGACGCCGCCTAGCTGGGCGGCGAACTCGACTGCCTCCCTCACGAGCTCCGCTGGATCCCCGGCCTTCGAGTGGGATGCCACGATTCTCTCGGGTAGGAGCGTGACCACCCCATCAGCCACCGCGAGGGCTTCGGGGGCGTCAAGAACTAGGTCGAACCAGGTGACGGCGAGGCCCCCCGAGGCGAGCCAGCTATCCACGTCACCGGGCCCCGCGAGCAGGCGGGCCCCCAGAGCCTCGGCTACGGCCCTGGCGAGGGCCTCGGAGGGGGCTAGGATGAGGGGCCTCTCACCTCTAGCCATAGCCGCTGCGGCCGCTGCGAGGCCCCTCGGGTCGCGTGGCACGGGCTTGTCGTAGAACCTCACTGTGGAGACGGCCTGCGGCCTGGCCGGCAGGCTGCCGCAGGCGCTTGGGGGTCTATGGCACTCGACCGAGATCTTCCTACCCTCCAGGGCGCCCCTAAGCGCTGGGAGATCCCAGGGCTCCACCTGGAAGTGGCCCGGCGGGGGCTCGGGCGGCCCCTCCCTCATGGACGAGTCGATGAGTCTCTTGATGGCGTTTCCCAGCTCGTCGGGTGGCTGTATTCTCTTGGCCCTCAAGTGGTCGCCGAGGCGTAGGGCTAGGCTCCTAACCGCGGCTCTTGCAGCGTATTCCCAGCCATCGCCCTCGAGGCTGGGCGGCTCGAGGTGGGTGGGCCTGAGGAGGGGCGAGCCCAGCTTGGGGGCGTCGGTTACCGTTACCCCGCTCGAGCTTGGGGGTAGGGGCTTCAGCCCCGGCAGGGCGGCGGCCGCGTCTAGGCCCCCCGGCATCTTCTCCCACTCAACGCCCACGGCTCTGAGGATCCAGGCCGCGGCTCTCGCTGCGGTCTCGACGACGGCGGCTGGATCCCCGGGGTCCAGGCTTAGGTGGTAGGCTAGAGCCGCCACGCTGGGCCTGATGTCGGGGAATGCGACCCTCACGAGGAGGCCGGCGTCCAGCGCCCTGCCGCGCCGGGGCTTGGGGCAGTCGCCCATGTAGACTAGGAGTGGGGGCCTGGCCTCCTCGAGGAAGGACTCGAGCGCCTCCATCGCCCCCCGGACGCTGGAGGTGCCCCCCGACGCCGCCAGCTCGATGGTCTCGCCGCCCACCCTCAGCCAAGCCCTGCCTCCCCCGCAGTAGGCGTAGACGGGCTCCCTGCCGGCGGTTGCGTAGAAGCTCGGCTGCCCCAGGGCCCTGGAGGCCCTCTCCTCCCAGTTTGGCAGCCCCGCCTCTATGAAGTACCTCCTAGCCCTGACCAGGAGCCCCTCCGGGACGCTGCAGCCCCTGTAGTGGAGCCTCACAACCTCCTCGTGGAGCCCCAGCCTGCTCAGCTCCTCCACCAGCCCCTCCGGGGGGCAGCCCTCGCTCCTCATGGCGGCCTCAGCGGCCTCTATCGCGTCGACGAGCCCCTGCCTCGCGAGCTCGAGGAGGTCGGCAACGCCCCTCCACCCCCTCCCCTTAGCTGCTTTGACAGAGATCCTCAGGAGAAGGCGGCCTATGAGGGGGGCCCTCAGTGCCCTCCGCGCCATGACGGGCCTCGCGGCCGCCAGCGACGAGAGCGCTGCCAGCACCAGTGGGGGCGCAGCAGCTGCAGCTAGGGCGATCTCTAGGCTACCCGGCAACCTCCACCCCAAAGAGGTACCGGTGCCTGGGGGGTTAGGGGGGGTGAGACCCCCGGAATACCCTCCCCCAGCAAGGCCTTGAAGGGGTCCTCCCCGTGTTTAGCCTCTTAATCCCTCCAACACTCCCCAGAGGCGCCGGGGGCCGGGGATGCCGTTTAGAGCTGTGATACTCGGGTATAGGAGGGGCACGAATACCCAGTACCCTAGACAGGTCATCTTGAAAGTCGAGGGTGTGAGCCTCAAGGTTGCCCGGGGCTTGGCGGGTAGGAGGGTCGTCTACAGGGACAGGTACGGCAACGTGTATAGGGGGAGGATCCTGAGGACCCACGGAGCCAGGAACCCCCTGCTGATAGCGAGGTTCGACAGGCCCCTGCCGGGCCAGGCGATCGGCGGCTTAGCGGAGATCACAGACTAACTAATTAGACTAATAGGAGAAGCCCGGTAGCCGGTTTGAGGGGTGGATTGCTTGCCCGGCATCTCGGCCCTCAAGGAGAAGCTTGACTCCGTGTTGAGGCGCTTCAAGGAGGGTAGGAGGAGGGGGCTAGTGCTAACGCTCCTCGCCGTTGCGAGGCTCGCCGAGCGCGGTGAGGAGATAACCGCTGAGAGTGTCAGGGACGAAGCTAGGAGGATCATGGATGAGAGGCCCGACGTCGACTGGGGGGTCTCAAGGGAGGAGTACACTGTAGGTATGGCGTCGAGCCTCCTACGTGAGCTGGTTGAGATGGGGGTGCTGGAGGAGGCTGGCCCCGGCGAGGCCCCAAAGTATAGGGTAGCCTCCTACAGCGACGGCGACCCAGTCAGGGAGATATACGCGAGGTTCGGGTACCTCATCTTCTACGGCGGCCCCGCGAGGTAGGCCTACTCTTCTATAAACCCCCCAGTGGGGAAGCGGCTCTAGGTGCGCGAGGTTGAAGCCCGAGCATGTGGGCTTGGCCCTCGTGGTTATAGGGTTGATAGTCGTCCTCTTCGGGGCTTACCTGGCGTATCAGGCGTATCAGGCCTACAAGCCCCTCAGGGGAGGGGGCAGCCTCGAGGAGACTATCTCGACGAGCGTCATGGAACTCGTGAACCTAGCTTTTAAGCTGGCCTACATAGGGGTCATCGTGTGGGCTGGCGGCATCCTACTGAGGAACGGGGTCGACGCCTTCAAGGTGGGCAGGAAGGGCGGGGGAGGGGGTGCGGAGGCCTCTTGATGGCTGGCTTCCGCGTCGCCCTCGGAGTCGGCGGCGCGGCGGTGGTGATAGCGCTCCTGGCGCCCCTAGCAATATTCATGGCCGAGGCGGCCCATAACCCGGGGATTATAGAGGTTGAGGTGGAGGCGGCCCCCGGCGGGGGGCTCCTGAGGGTGGCCTACAACGGTAGCATGCCCCTCAGCGACTTCGAGGTCTACGCTGGGGACACCGTGATACACGTCGGCTACGTATCGAGGGGCGTGAAGACCGTGCCTCTGACGCCCCAGCAGCTGGCGGCTATAGAGGAGAGGGGCATAACCGGTCTCTCCTTCAAGATAGCCGGGCTCTACTCCATCAAGCAGGTTAAGGGGTGAGAGGCTTGCCCCTAGACCCCAGGGTATCGAGGGCGGCGTGGGTGGCGGTTAGGGGTGTGGTGAGCGGCTTCCTATACTACATAGTCTACGTTGTGGCGCTCCCCATACTCGCCTCCGCAATGGGCACACCGCAAGCGGCGGTGCCAGCGGCGCTCAAGTCCTCGTTCCTCATCTACCTGGGCGTAATGACCGCCCTGGGGGTGGGAGCCGCGCTCGCCCGTGGAACCCCGGCGGCGGTGCCGGCTAACATGCTTGTGACAGCCGTGGGCTGGCTCATATCCTACAAGCTACTCTCAGGCGGAATACTCCACGGCAGCCTCGAGGGCTACACTGTATCAGTGGATGTGAGGCCCATACTCTACGCCGTGCTGGTCCTAGGGCTGCTCTACAGCCTAGCCTCGGGCCTCGAATCCTCCACATCAAGCGGCTAGGAGACGGGCTCCCAGAGGATCCCGAGCCTCGAGGCGAGCTCCCTGGCCGCCTCGACCTCGCGTAGGGTGGGCCTTCTAGCTATGTCGGGCCACCTCCCGGGGTAGCGGGCGACTAGGTGCATGGGCCTGTATTGATCCATTATATTCACTAGAATCCTATCCTTGGGGAGGTTGCGAGCTATCCACTCGAGGATCCTCCTCGTACAGCACTCCAGGTGGCCTGGGAGGACGAGGTGCCTTATAATCATGTCCCCGTGCTCAACCGCTATCCTCAGGTTCCTCGTGACGACCTCCCAGTACCTAGGGACCGCGCTGAGGCGCCGGGCGCAGTCGTTGTTACCATACTTGAAGTCGGGGAGCCATATGTCTATGACGTCGACGAGGAGCTTCATGGCCTCGAGGCTCATGTAGAAGTTGCTATTCCAGAGCTGGGGTATACTCGTGTCTAGGTAGCGGAGGCTATCGATTATCACGTGGAGGCTGGGCGTGGGCTCGCCCCCCACGTGGTTGATGTTCCTGGCACCCCTCGAGGCCAGCGCCTCCTGGATCCTCGCCAGCCTCCTAGCGTCTACTATCACGCCACTCCTCGGGGAGGCCTGGCTTATATCGTAGTTCTGGCAGTAGACGCAGGTGAAGTTGCAGCCCCCATAGAATATCGTGCCGCTCGGCACCAGGGGGGCCTCCTCGCCCAGGTGGAGGAAGGCGCTGTGGACATACACCTCCCAGGCGAGCCTGCAGGCCCCCACCCTCCCCCGGGCCCTCTCAACCATGCACCTCCTCTCGCAGAGCCTGCAGGGGCTCGCCAGCCTCCTCGCGAGTTCGGCCTTCACGTCTAGGAGGCTCACCCGGGGCCTCCCGAGGTCCCCGAGGCTCAGTGACCCCTCTCGAACCTCCCTCCAGACCCTCTGGAACTCCCGTGACGCCCTGTCGTGGATCCTCCAGAGGTCCCCCTCACCCGCGCCGGCTAAGTCTTCGGGGCCGTCGAGGCCTGGGGCAGGGATCCTCTTCGCTATCATGAACTTAGCGGGGCGTCTACCCGTCATCACTGCGAGGTACCATGAGAGCCTCCTCCTAACCTCCGGGTCCCTCCACACCGTTAGAGCGTCGGGCCGAACCAGCACCCAGCTGCCCCACTCCAAGGAGGCCCCCGAGATAGTGGTGGAGGGTCGGGGCTAATAGGCCCCCGGAGGGGCCCGGGGATCCCTCAGCCACGCCGGGCCGGGGCCTCCTCAACCCTGCGCCCCTCCCCGAGGGGTGCCTCCTCCGCCCTCCATGGTGTGAGGGCGTACGCTACCCCGAGGGCCTGGGCAACGTGGGGGTCGAGGGCGGCTACATCGCGGGGGTCGAGGTCTCCGAGCCTATACTTGCCCAGGGCTGATGTCAGCATTTGGGCTTCGACTCTTAGGGATTCTATGTACCTCTCCACCCCCCGGCTGCCGGCCGCCGCAGCGGCTATGATTAGTGGCCTGCCCAGGTATATGCCTGAGGCCCCAAGGGCCATGGCCGCTACTAGGTGGAAGCCGCTGTAGAGCCTCCCGGCTAGGAGTACGTCTATGCTGTAGCCCCTCCTCCTAGCCTCTGCTATTGTTGAGAGCATCGCTATTGTTGGGAGGCCTAGGTGGTTGAGGGCCGCCTTCGGGGCCATCCCCGTGCCACCCTCCATGCCGTCGAGGACCACCGCGCTAGCCCCCTCCTCCCACGCTACCCTTATGACTTCGAGTGCGTCCCTGGCAGCCCCGACCTTGACCCACACCTTGACCCTGGGGTAGGCCGTCTTCATGTTCCTCAGCATCCCCCTCAGTATCTCCGCCGTGAACGTTGCCGGCACACTGTATCTCGTGGCATACCTCTCACCGGGCTCCAGGTCTATGTGGTACTTCGACTTGAGCCTCTCAACCTGCTCCCTCGGGATCCTTATGACGCCCCCGAGCCCGGGCTTCGCCCCCTGCCCGATCTTTACCTCGAACGCTATGAGGCCCTCTTCTATGTAGGGGTCGAGCCTCGGGTCGCTGTAGACCCTATTCCAGAGCTCGTCGTATGCGTCCTCCACGCTCTGCTGTATCACGAGGCCCCCGTAGCCGTCCCTGAGCCCCTCCAGGTACGCTAGAGCCCTCTCGACGAGCGTGGGGTGCCCCCTCGTGAGCCTCCTATCGTAGCCCCTCACCGTCGCCACGTTCTCGCCTATAGCATAGGTTATGCCGGCCGCCGCGGCGCCCCGGGCCACCTCGAGGGAGTACCTGCTAGCAACACTGGTGCTGCCCATGCTGGCCGTTGCAACCGGCACCCTAACCCTGAACCCCCCAATGCTCGCCTCGGTGTCGACGTCGCTGTATAGGGGCTCCCTGAACAGCTCGGCCAGCTTCTCTAGCCTGCGGGGCGTGAAG
>JALSQM010000113.1 GCA_026985385.1 Acidilobaceae archaeon
TGCGGAGTTTTCGCGCCTGGTGCGCCCCGTAGGGCCTGGGCCCTTGTCTCAGTGCCCATCTGGGGGCTCCCGCTCTCACGGCCCCTACCCGTCGTCGGCTTGGCGGGCCATTACCCCGCCAACTACCTGATGGGCCGCAGCCCCATCCTCGGGCGGACCGCGGGCGATAACCCCCCGCGGCCCCTTTCGGCGGGGAACCCTTCCAGGCCTCCCCGCCTATCGGGGATTAGCCCCAGTTTCCCGGGGTTATCCCCGTCCCGAGGGTAGGTTAGCCACGTGTTACTCAGCCGTCCGCCACGCCCCGCAGCGGCGGGGCGTTCGACTCCCATGGCTTAGCCCTACCCCGATAGCGGTCGGGTCCGGCAGGATCAACCGGAGTTACGGCCGCGGCTGGCGCGCAGCCCGGGGAGGGGGCGGGCTGGGCCCTCTCCCGTGGCCCCCGACCCCCCGGGGGCGCCCTCGAGGCCCCTGTAGGGCCTGAACGTCCCCCAGGTAGCGTCTGGGGGGTGTTCAGGCCCCCATCTCCTCAAGCGTGAAGCGGCCCCACGCACCCTGCTGTGCCTCGGGGTGCGTGGGGCATGGTACCCTATTGGGGGGCGGGCGTATTAAGCATTTCGGGCTGGTGTGCCCGCGGCTGGAGGCTGTTGGGCTCATCCCCTGCGGGGCTCGGCCCCGCGTTGCCCACGCGCCGCCGCCGGGAAGCCGCGGGCACCGGGGGCGTGGTGTGAGTGTAGCTGGCGGAGGCATTAAGTTTAGCTGCGGGGCCTCGAGGCTTCTTGGGTTGTGGGGAAGACCTTTGGGGCTGAGGGAGCCGATGATGACCCCACCCTTGACCGACTCGCTCGTCCTCCTCGGCGGTCGGCCCTGCGCGGGCTCTTCATTGGCCTGGGGGGCCTCCGCCCTTTCGAGCCTCGTCATCCCGCTGGTCTAGGGCTTCCTCGCTCTGATGCAGACGAAGCCCTCTCTACCCTTGGGGGGGTGTGGCTTCTCTAGTCTATGCCTCCCCCAGGGTGGGTAGGAGAGTGTTGCGACCTTATACTCGGTGAGTAGCCCGGCCTTCTCCGTCATCCGCTCTACCTCGTCTACGGTGTAGAAGCGGGCAGCCGAGTATAGGGGGTGGCCCAGCCTGGCCCTGCTGCGGTAGAGCCGCCCCCACGGGGTGTCTCTTGGAACTATGCATGCAACCATGACACCGCCGCTGTGCAGGGCCCTGGCGGCCTCTGCTATTAGGCGCTCTGGGTCGTCGGCGAAGCATATGGTCACAACTACGAGGACCGCTGAGAGGGATCCCGGGGCCACGGGGAGGGCCTCGCCCCGCGCCAGAGCCGCCTCCACCCCCCTCTCTAGGGCGAGGCTCAGCATGCGCGGGCTCGGGTCGACGCCGTAGGTGCAGCCCACCCTTGAGGCGAAGAAGCCGCTCCCGACCCCGACCTCGAGGCAGGGCTGGGGGGCCTCCCCGCCGAGGGCCGCCTTTACCGTTTCTGCCTCGCTCTCAGCGAGTAGCCTATGCTCTAGGTACCAGGAATCGTAGCGTTGGGCGTAGACGTCGAACAGGGCCGCCGTCGCCAACGCTTGATCGACCGCTCACATATAGACCCGCCCCGGGGTTACTAGGCATCACGGCGGGGATGTCTAGGCAGGGACGAGCCGAGGGGTGAGGAGGGTCTGGAGCGATAGGAACCCGCCTCGACCCGCCGGGGAACAGGGTTGAGCACGGGAGGCCCCCTGGGAGAGCTGCTGGAGTCAATCAAAAACTACGGGCCCTGGGGAGTGCTGGCTCTAGCCCTCTTCTCGAACCTCATACCCGGGTTCCCCGCGGTCTACCTAACCATAGTCGTGTCCTACGCTGCCGTGGAGAAAGACAACGTTACGGGTCTTTTAGCGATGATCCTCGCGGGGGGTCTAGGCGCTGGCATCGGTAAGTTCGTGGAGTTCTACCTATCCGACGTGCTGAGCTCCCGGGTCAAGAGGATAGAGTCGAAGAGGAGGGCGCTCAAGAGGATACTCGCCAGGACCACGTGGGAGATGGCGTTGCTCGTGTTCCTCTTCGCTGCCCTGCCGCTGCCCGATGACGTGCTCTACATCCCCCTGGGAGCCGCCGGGTACAATAAGCTGGTGTTCCTAGCCTCAGTCACCCTCGGCAAAATAGTGCTCACAGCCCTAGTCGCCGGCATTGGGGCCTTCCTAGGCTGGCTGACGACCGAGAATATGGCACTATCGGTCGCAGCAATAGTCGCCGGCACAATCATCCTACTAGCCCTCCTCTTCGCGGTCGACTGGGAGTCAGTCCTAGAGGGCTACGAGGAGCGGGGATGGAGGGGCGCCGTCAACGCCCTCTGCAAGGAGTTATCAAGGCTCCTCAACTCCACGCTGAGGAGGGGGCGGTGAGCTGGATAGCGGTCGCCGACGTCGAGCCCGTGGGGATCGATCAACCGCGCGAGCCCCCCTACTCCTTAACGAGTATCATTGCCTCGGGATCAGTTAACCTTATTGAGACCGCCACAGCGGCTAGGGCGACGGCCGTCATCACGGCTACGTGGACTGCCACGCCTGCCATCGAGCCTATGGCGTATGAGTTTATCGCTAGTGCCGCGTGTGTGAATGGTATTACTAGTAACGCTACTTTCAGGGCTGCGGGTAGGCTTGATATATCGGTGAAGAGGGCGGCGAAGTATATAGCGGTTGCTAGGCTTAGAACCGCCATGCCGGTGGCCTGAGCGGATCTTATCGACGGGCTCCTCGACGCTATGGGGGCTATGATTGCGGCGGTCATGAACACGAGGACCCCCGATACCAGGGCGTGGAGCCCGAGGAGGCTGAAGGGGAGTACGTGGGAGCCCCCGAGAGACCAGAAGAACACGAGGACCCCAAGGCTATCGGCTAGGGCTGCTGTGAGGCCTATGATGGCGGATGCAACCATCTTACCCAAGACCACGTCCCTCGCTCCTAGGGGTGTGGCTAGGAGGGCCTCAAGCGTCTTCCTCTCCCTCTCCCCCACGATAGCGTCTGTCACATAGACAACCGCCGGGTTGACGACGAATATGAGGGCGAACTCGAGGAGCCTGGCGGTTTCAGCTGCGAGCTGCTCTCGAGGCGATGCTATGGCTCCGGAGGGCTTGAAGGTGTACTCCCTCACCTCCAGGGGGTGGAGTATAAGTTCGGGGCTCGCCTCAAGCCCAGAGGCGTTTATCAGCACCTCAACCCTCTCAACGGCCACGCGCTGCGACAGGTCTCCCAGTGCCCCACGCGCAGCGTAGTAGGCGCTCTCAGCGGCCTGGCTCGCAAGCAGCTTACCTATGTAAGCCACGAGCGGCTTGGATATGCTCGTCAGGTTCTCGTGGAACCCCCTCGGCAGGTAGACATACACATCACAGCACCCCGGCTTGGGGCTCCCAGCTTTAATGTCTACCGACACCTTGATACCCGAGGACGCGGCCCTCTGTGCTATGTCTGAAGCAAGCCAGTTAGCTATGGCGTGGATCCCCCTGTCCTCGTAGAAGACCGTGACGCTAGCCACCTGCTCGTGGTAGAGGGCGCCTGTTAGGAGGCCTAGAGCCGGCAGTCCCAGTAGGGGCATCAACACGACGAGGGCTAGGGTCCTCCTATCCCTTGAGAGCTCAAGCAGCTCCTTCCAGATCACCGCCCTGAGCATCTTCCACCGCCCTCACGAACGCCTCCTCGAGGTTGGCGGCGCCATAGCGCTCCAGGGCCTCGGCGACGCTGCATGAGCAGAGGGTCCTGCCATCCACGATGAATGTGACACTATCAGCTATCTCCTGAGCTTCGAGGAGGTTATGCGTCGTCACAAGCACAGCCGCCCCCGCCCGGGCTATCGAGCGTATGACCCCTCTCAGCCTCACCGCGGAGAACACGTCCAGACCCGACGTCGGCTCGTCGAGCACCGCCAGTTCAGGCTCGTGCATGAGGGCCCTGGCTACGAGGAGCCTCCTAGCCATACCCTTACTGTAGCCCGACGCCCTCCTAGACAATGCATCGGCCCCCAGCCCCGAGAGCTCCGCGCCCCGCCGCGCAATGGCTAGGGCCCTAGCCCGGTCGCCCCTAGCGTATGCGAGGGCGTAGAAGTAGAGGTTCTCCCACCCCGTCAGGCGCTCGTAGGGCTTAGCGTCCTCGGGCAGGTAGCCTATCCGGGCCCTAACCCTCTCAAAGCCGGAGCCCTCGGGGTCGAAGCCTAGCACCCTAACGGCCCCGGCATCCCTGTGGGCTAGGCCCAGTATTACCCTGAGGGTCGTGGTCTTACCGGCCCCATTAGGCCCGGCTAGGACGTGCACCTCACCCCTTCTAACCTTCAGGTCCACACCCCTCAACACTTCACGGCCCCGGATGGCCTTCCTAACCCCCTCGGCTAGGATAGCGTAGGCGCCACTAGGATTCTTGTCCAAGCGAAACAGCACCTCCTCCCCAGCACTGTAAACGGGGATTAATCCCAAAGAACCTAACCCCAGAGCGGCGGGCCCTCCCCGCGGGGGGTCTCAAGTGGCGTCGGCTGCCTCGGAGTTCATAGCAGTCTACGGCGAGAGGGGTTACTACGTGCTTAAAGCGATCCTAGAGGCCTCTAGAGACCTCGTGGGGAGGGCCCGGCTGGGCGATTTCGACTACAAGAGCGTTAAGAGGAAGCTGAGGGAGTACGGCCTAGACTATAACCCCTCCCTCCTACTCTCGAGGCTCGAGAAGGAGTATGGCCTCATAGAGACAACGTATCGTAGCGGGGGCCAGCATTGGTGGAGGATCACGGATCTAGACTCCATAGAGGAAGCGGTTGCCGAGTACGAGGGTAGACCCCCGGCTCGATCCTCCGCCAGCGACCCCAGGATAAGGCTCCTCAGGGTACAGTTCTACTCGCTCGACCCCACGAGGCTACTAGCCCGACTCGAGAGGCTCTCGAGGCGCAGGAGCCCCGAGTCGCTGAGGCTCCTGCGGGAGATAGCGTTCAGGGAGCTACCCTACGTGGTCGAATTCATCTCGAGGGCGGAGGAGCTGGGCGTCGAGGATGAACTCTCAGCTGAAATAGATCTTGCGAGGAGGATCCTAGAGGCTGCCGAGAAAGCTGTTGGAGTCGGGTACCACCCCGGAGAGCGGGGTATTCTAAGGCTCGAGGATGACCCCCTTAGAAGCGGCGTGGGAGAGCCTCTCTAGCATAGCTTTAAACGCCTCTGACAACACGGCCCTATTATCATAAGACTGTATGACCTCCTCCAACCTACCCCTGCTCCACCCCCTCATCTCAGCGGCTAAACGGACGGCGAGGCGTAGCGCCCTCGTGGCCTCATCTACTATGGTGATGTCGGCCTTCTGGGCTGTCCTGGAGAACGGGTTCAAGTCTATGGCGGCAACCACCTTACCCGCCCTGCGGAGGGCCTCCGTTCTATCTCCATCCTCTATCCCTACTAGGACGAAGTCGGCCGAGTATATCCCCTCCTCGCATACTATGCCGCGAGCGCTCTCCAGGCCCGGTAACCTCTTCTTGCTACACCCAAGGCCCAGCACCACCTCGGCGCCATGCTCCCGGAGGTGTTGAACTATAGCCTTAACCCTCTCCTCACTCCTATAGAAGAGGTTGACCTCGAGGGGGGCACCCGTCAACTCGGAGAGCTGAACAAGCTCCCGGGGGGCCAGCGCGGCCATGTTACCGTTTACCGATATGACTGGGTGCCTCGATGTCAACATGTATGCGACGGCGGCTCTCACAGCCCTCTCAGCGAAGGGGTGAGTCCTCTCTCCTAGTATGTAGTCGAAGGCCTCGCCCCTCCCGTGAGCTATTAAGCCCTGGGGCACGACTAAGCCCTTCTCGAAGCCCTCAACTAGCCTCTCACGCAGTACGAGAGAGTGATACCGGGGGTGGCTCCTCGGGATAACCCACTCATCCAAGGCCCCGCTCACTCCCCCCAAGGTGGGGCCTGCTCGGGGTATATCCACTCTAGCCTAAGGCCACCCCTCCAGAACTCGTGGAGCCTAACCTCGTAGCCGTAGCGGGAGAGGAGGTCGGCCACATCGGCCGCTCTATCACGCTCCACAATGAATACGGCCACCCTCTTCTTGGAGTAGCCACCTAGAACCCCCTCCATGGATAGGATCTCCGCGGCTACATCGCCTAGGAGCCCTCTGAGCCAGCCCACTCTAAGGGAGTAGTTGGTCGCCTCCTCCACGAACCTATCGAAAGTCGGATCCCTCTCGAGCCTCCTTAGGGCATTAAGGGCCTCCGAGGCCTCCCGATCGGAGAGCCTCCCCAGCAGGGAGGATGTCTCCTCCTCGCCCCTCGACGCCGTTACCACGGCGAGCGTTGGAGGAGCGGGTATGTAGTCCACCCTCCCAACACCGGGGGCTCCAGGCTCTATCCTCACAGCAACCCCACCGGCAGGGCTACTGAGAGCTAGTACGTCGCCGAGCCCTGTCTTGCACTCCACCTCCGCCCTATGAGCGGCTTGGGCCGCAGCCAAGAGGCTCCCGCCCCTGAAGGCAGCCACGGCGAGGGCGGCCGCGAGGGTTACGGCGGCGCTTGTGGCGTAGCCCCTCCTCGCGGGTAGGGGCTCGTGTATTGAGAGGGGTTCCCGGGCGGAGAGTATATCGAGGACCCTGGCTACCGGGCCCTCCTGTGGTCTCGAGCCGGCTCCATAACACACCCTGGCGAGAGGCGTGAGTATGATCCCTGCCCCTCTCGAGCCGGTTAGCAGGGGCTCTCCAGCGTAGTAGGGGGTAAAGAAGGCGGTTACGTGATGCGGCACCGCCCAGCACGGCACTAGCGATCCACTCAAGCGTGGCCCCTAGAGCTTCGTCTTCAGTCCAGCCTTCTTTACGACATCTATGCTAGGCGCTAGAGGGGGGTTTCTCTTATGCTCGTTGACCCTGTAGAGCTCAAGCACTCTCTCGACTACCCTCTCAGGCACGCCCGTCTCCCTGGGCACCTCCTCAGGCTTCAAACCTAAATCGAATACAGCGTGGAGCACTAGATCAACGTGGTCATAGCTGACCCCCAGCTCCTCCTCGGCCATGTGCCCGGGCCAGAGGCCGGGGCTACTCGGCTTGAAGGCTATCCTCTCAGGCACGCCTAGGTGCGCCGCGAGCCTTCTGACCTGGCTCTTATAGAGGACGATTATAGGCTCCACATCAACAGCTCCATCACCATATTTCGTGTAGTACCCGATGAGCCATTCACTCCTATCCGTCGTCCCCAGAACCAGGTAGTTGAGCTTGTTGGCGTAGTAGTAGAGTAGGCACATGCGTATCCTAGCCCTTAAGTTCCCCAGTGGGATCCTATCCACGTCATCGCCCTCGTATATGGGTAGCGAGCCTTTGAATGTGTCCACTATGGGTGCGATATCGATCCTGTGAACCCTAACCCCGGCCTGCTTAGCCAGGCTCCAGGCGTCCTCGACGTCCTCCTTCTTCGTTACCATCGAGTCTGGGAGGATTAAGGCCTGAACCCTATCCTTACCGACAGCCTTTAGCGCTAGGTAGAAGGAGGTGGAGGAATCCACGCCGCCGCTGAGGCCTATGACGTAGCCCTTAGCACCCGTGGCCTCTAGGGTATCCCTCAAGAACTTAACTAGCTCTCGCTCGACGAGGCTGTAGTCTATGTTAACTATGTCTTCAAGCCGTATCAACGCTTCACACCCCGCCGGAGAGCTTCTTCGATACGAGATCCAATATAAGCCCGGCTAAATCCTCTTTAAGCAGGGAGTCAAACGTACTTTCGTACCCGTCACTCGACAGTATAACGCCTGACTCGCGGTCAGCCGAGAACCCCAGGCCCTTCCTCCCAACAATATTGGCTACAACTATGTCGGCCCCATACTTTTCCAGCTTAGCGCGGGCCAGCGGCTTGAGCTCCTCGATGCTACCCACGGTCTCAGCCGCGAAAATGACTAGCACCCTCGGCCTCTTCACAATGGATTCCACGACCTTGGGAGTGGGCTTGAGTTCTACGCTAAACTCCAGCCCACTCCTAATCTTAGACTCGCTCCTCCTGGCCGGCCTGTAATCGGCGGGCGCGGCAGCAGCTATGAAGGCATCGAACAATTTCTCTCCCGTTAGCCTCTCAACAACCTCAGCCATCTCCTCAGTTGTATCGACCCTATACGATTCTATGAAGTAGGGTACCTCAAGACTCGTGGGTCCATGGACTAGTACAACCTCCGCGCCGCGAGCGTAAGCCTCCACGGCTATTTCGATGCCCATACGGCCGCTACTGGGGTTCGAGATGAAGCGTACAGGATCTATCCACTCCCTAGTAGGCCCCGCAGTCACGAGGATCCTCCTGCCCTCCAGGTCGCGGCCCCTCCTAGTCACAGAGCTTGTTAGACGAGCGAGAAGTAGCGGGTCAGGATACTTCGCCACGCCACCCTCCAAGCGAGGCGGCACGACTATATAGCCTAGACGCGTTAAAGCAGCGATGGCCTGCTTGAACTGCAGGCTCTCATACATGTTGCCATGCATCGAGGGCACTGCAATCACCGGCTTACCCTCAGCCCTCATGGCTATCGCCGTTAACACCACGGGGTTATCAGCTATACCATAGGCTATCTTAGAGATCGATGAAAGAGTCGCTGGCGCAACCAGCATGGAGTCACACTCGCTAGCCAGAACAATATGCTCCACCTCCCCACTTAGGCTGACCACGGGTTCAACACCTACAGCCCAGTGCCACAGCGCCGGGGTCACAAACTGTGCAGCTGGCTCGGTGAGCACGATGCGGACCCGTGCACCCCTCCGTAGAAGCCACCTCGCAGTATCTATCGACTTATACGCAGCCACACTACCAGTTACTCCGAGAGCCACACACCTGCCCTTCAGCGATGAACTATACTCGCCCACTATGGACTCGCTGGGGTGAGGCAAGGAGCCCCTCCGGGGCACTATACACGACTGCGATCAGCCTAAAAGCGCGGGCTAGCCATCGGAGTTCTTCGACTCATACTACTCCGGAGAGCACTGAGAGGCACATATCACTTGCACGGAACCCTTAAACTCGATATAGACCGGATACATGTGTAACCATAGCCCCTGACAATACATGGAGGATGCCGCTCTCTCGGCGGCTAACGGGGGCCACGCCTGCGAAGCCTTAACTGGTTGAAGCGTTGGAATGCGTTGAGTACCTTGGAGAACCTCGGAGGGCGGCGAAGGCTTTATTGGTTTACACGCTGGCTCTTCCTTAGTGAAACCCCTGAGGGAGGGGGTTGAAGGGTTGGTCGACCAAGATTCTGCCGAGAATGGAGAGGAGAAGGGCGATGTAGTGATAAGGAGGGCCAGGGAGGAGGATATACCGTATGTCATGGAAGTGAATGTGAGGAGCCTCCCCGAAAATTACTGGTACGGGTTCTACAAGTACATACTGGAGAGATGGCCTGAGGCCTTCCTGGTCGCAGAGGTTAAGGGTAGAATCGTGGGCTACGCCATGAGCCGGGTGGAGACCGTAGCGGATCCAGTGCTTCGAGGCCTTCAAAGCGAGCTTGAGGGGGGGATGGAAGCTATCAAGGCCAGGCTCTCACGGCTACTCCAACCACTACACATAAAGACCGCCGATGTGGGGAGGGTAGGCCATCTAGTATCTATAGCCGTTTTAGAGGAGTACCGTGGAAGAGGCATTGGATCCAGGCTTTTAGGCGAGACTATTAGGGTTATGAAGGAGGTATACAACGTTGAATCAATCTACCTCGAGGTTAGGGTCTCCAATTTAGTCGCTATGAGGCTCTACGAGAAATACGGGTTTGTTAAAGTTAGAAGGATTAGGGGGTATTATATGGATGGCGAGGACGCCTATGTCATGGTGCTCCGCCTCAAACCATTACCAGTCGATGCCTAGAGCCCTCTTGTACTCGCTATACAAGCTCTCCAATTTAGTAACCCACGCTTGTAGATCCTCTGGCCTCTCAGGGTAGTTCAGGTACAGCTTCTTAACCTTACTCATGTACCTACCGACTAGTACTAGTTTTGGCAGGAGACTCGGCCTCTTTAGAGTCTTCAAGATAACAGTAAGCTTCTCGAGCGCCCCTAGGTTAGCTCTCAACTCCCCTGAGACGCTGGTCTCGTAGGCGTCTTCAGCCTTCATTATCCCATGACTGATGCCGAACTCTATATCCTCGTCTGTTAGATTCTGAAGGAATATCCTAAACACGTCGAGGGAGGCCTGCTTTGCTCCGAGGCCCCTCATATACCTAATATTAGCCCCCCACAGGCCTCTAGCAGTGAAATCTCCGGTCTCGTGGGCTTCAAGTATGGCTTTTGCTGCCGAGTACGCTGCATACATAGCATAACCCATTCCGCCACCATGTACTGGGTTGACCGTGTAGGCGTTATCCCCTATACCTATAAACCCATGCCATACCAGAGTGTTAGCCGGCCTCCTCGTAGGCACTAACGAGCCGCTTGCATCCAAGACCTTTACAGGCCTTACCTCCGGCCTCTTCATTAGAACCTCCCTGAATATCTTATTGGGTGGAGGATAGCCTCGCCCCCCCTGGACTCCGAGTCCTATGTTAGCCCTATCCCTGCCTTCAGGGAAGAACCACCAGTAGCCTCCCGGGGCTATTTTCTGGTTTATGTATATCCTAATGAAGGATGGCTCCTCTATTTCGTAGTCTAACACCATTATCTCCCTGTAGGCAATGTTAGCGTCAACAGGTTTTAACGGCTCATTCACAGGCCAATCGCGTGGTGTACGTCTACGTAGTACCCCACTATTACCTGTGGCATCTACTACAACGTTAGCCTTGTACTCACTCACTACACCACTCCTCGAGTCCCTAACCCTAACCCCTCTAACGGCTCCACCCTCTATGATGGGCTTGACCGCCTGTTTCCCTAGCTCTATCTCAACCCCTTTCTGCGCGGCCTCTCGCAGATACCGCTGCCCCAGCTTCGTTCTATCGATTATGTAGCCTTCACCCTTTACTCGAAGGACGTGCCTCTCACTCGGGCTTATAATATCTATGCCTTCAACGCGCTGCTTAACCTCATCGCCTCGCGGCTCTGGAAGCCCTGTTTCCGAGAAGTGGTGCCTTCCGATAGCGTTTCCGCAGGGCTTACCCCACACGTGGTCCCAGTCTACCATATCTATCCCTAGAATCTTCAATCCGCTACCAGCGAGGAGCCTGGCCAGGGATGCACCCGCAGGCCCTAAACCCACTATTATTACATCATATGAGTTGGCGCCTCCCGACACACGAGGGCACCTAGCCTTGGGTGCTGCTACACGCTCTTATTAGCCCTAGACAGGACGCCGAATGAGGGGTGGAAGCGCTATGAGCAGCTTCTTCCGTAGACGCAGGAGTATATTCGACATATTCGACGATATAATGAGGGAGTTCGAGGAAGAGATTGAGAGGATTGAGAGGGAGTTCGAGGAACTCGCCAGAAGCTCTAGCGGTAGAACAATAGGCCCATACTACTACGGGGTGAGGATAACCATAGGCCCTGACGGAGTTCCAAGGGTAGAGGAATTCGGAAACATCAAGAGGACCCCCACCGGTAGACCTAGGATTAGCGATGTTATAGAGCCGTTAATAGATGTAATAGAAGACGATGACGAGGTAATTATAGTAGCGGAGCTACCCGGCGTCGAGAAGGACAAGATAAAGGTGAGAGCGACTGAGAATAAGGTTATAATCAAGGCGGAGAATAGTAGGAAATACTACAAGGAGATAGATCTCCCCGCCAAGGTGGATCCGTCAAGCGCTAAGGCGAGCTACCGCAACGGAGTCCTAGAGGTCAAACTTAAGAAGCTAGAGTCAAAGAAGGAGGAAGGCTTCGAAGTAAAGGTTGAGTAACTATCTCCTCAAATACTCTAGGCTTTTTTCATAGAGGCGCTCGCATTCCTCGTCAATAGGCTTTTCCTCCACATTATCGCCGACTACCTTGCTTGTACCCTCAAAGTCGCATATAATTAGTGTGAAGGACTCCAGGCCCTCGATCGCCCTTTCCAGCCACGCTTTGTTATCCCTGCAAGTCGGATCATCCCTGCCGGCGCACAAAGCCTCTAGAACATCTAGGAAGCGGTGCAGGATCCCTTCGACTGTAGTTATGAACCCTGTGCTAGCGGGGCCAGGCACCATTTCGTATCCCTTCTCCTTAATGAGTAGCGCTGCCGTGGCAGACTTAATCAAAAGGTATCGGAGCTCCTTCTCGCCATTAACTCGTACTATGATCTTCTTTGGCTCTGAAACTTCAGCTACTCTAACGTCGCTATATCTGTAACCGCAATTGCTACATCTACCCTCTCCGAGGACTATCTTCCCAAAGTACGGTACCTCGTATAGGTACTCTCTGACTTTGAGTGTCGGTTTGCCGCATGCAGGGCATACGACGGTCTCCTCGGCTAGGAGCACAGGCTCCCGTTTGGCCTTACTGAGAAGATCCTCTAACTCACTATCCCTATCCTCTGCCACTTCGAACACCCGCCTTCTCTAACGCCTCCCTGAGACTATCAAGCTTAGCTCTAACGCATTCGTCTAGGCACGCCTTTAACCCCGTTTTCGGGATCCCGCTGCATTGCTCGTAGAGACACGCTCCCCGTATCTTCTTTATATTAATGTAGAAAACCACTATTTTCTTGTAATTCCACCTCTCAACTATGCCGAGGAGGCCAAGCTCCTCTAATTCCCTCTCAATTAGCCTCACATCTTCCAAGTCTACGGATAACGCTATGCCTAATAAGCCCCTCGATAAGGCGTCAGCGAACCGCCGCGCAACCCCTATACCCGCCAAGACGGCCCTTGGAGAGCCGAGGGCTAAGTTAATTTAAGGGGGGGCAAAGCTGGAAACCCCGGATTGAGCGTTTAGGGTGGCCCGCGATGGCGGCACCTGCAGCATCTCGAATGCCTCCTGTAGTCGAGCTCGTATCCTTTGATAGTGTAACGGAGTTCAACAAGTTCCTCGACGAGGAGATCTCCAAGCTCCGCGGCCAGCTAGGCGAGTTTCTTAGAAGGCTAGAGGCGGCGAAGGCTAAAGCGGAAGTTATGGCTAAGATAGAGAGCTTCCTAGCAGAGCTAGCGAGGGGCCAAGGGGGCGGGGAACTGCAGGGCAGGCAACTCCAGCTGGGACCCATTAGCGTGATAGTTAACCCGACCCCCAAGCAGGAGTTAGACGCGCTGGTTGCAACAGCGAGAAGCCTCCAGGAGAGAATAGTAACCCTAGAGAAGATAAAGAAGAGCCTAGAACCCCTCCAGAAAATGCCCTCGGTGGACGTTAAAGTAGAGGTGTTAATGGAGAACAGGATACCAACGAGGGTCTTCTTGAGGATATAACGCTAACAAACGCTCCAGGGCATAAACGTGGTAGCACCCTAGGATGTAGCGGGTGAACGGGCCTCAGGATACTGGGCCTCCATCACCGTGCGTGATCAGCGGTAATACCAGTCCTCATAGGCCCGCCGCGTTTGGCCTCCGAGGCTAAGGTGCTCCTTATATTCTTTCTCCTCGCTAATCCTCCTCGGGAGGTCCCTCTACTTCGCCGCCTTCATTAATGATGTGTCCCCACCTTTTTGTGTAGAGTAGTAGTACTGTTAAATTCCTCTTTGCTGCGTCGGGTTCAATGCATGAAGTCTCTATGACATTACCGTTAATGTCGATTGCGACTATTTTCTTCCAAGAGGGGGGCTTACTGCAATCGCGGAGTGCTACCTCCTTTATGAGGCCGTTCATAGCCATGCCCTCTAACCTTATAATGTCGACTGTTATCAATTGCCTGCACCTGCCTGCAGGAGCCATTAGTGCGGCTATTTTAAAAACTCGCGCGCGAGCGGCTGTGGGAGGGGTTCTAATTGAGCGAGAGAAAAAGGAAAAAGAGGATGACATTGCCCAAGAAGAAGGAGGATTTAGAGAAAATAGTCGAGGAAGTAAGTGAAACTCATGAACACGAGCATCATCACCATCATCATGCGGCAGTTGAGGGTATAGATGAAATACTAGAAGTGTACGAGATATTTATTGATTCCCTTAGAGCTAGTGTTAACGCCCTCGAAGCCCAGGTTAAGAGTCAGCGCATGGAGATAGCCAGGCTTTACAGGATACTCTCGAATGTAATAGAGGCGTGCTTCAGCGAGGATGAGGATAGAAAGCGTGAGGCACTTAAGGAGGCGCTCTCACTTGTGGCAGCACGCTAGGAGGAGCCAGCTATTCAAGCCACCCTCAGCAAGAGACCGGGATTCTCTTGAGTTCCAACTATTATATCACCTGCATCGGTTATGATACCTTCTATTTCCAAGACGCCGCCTTGGTATAGGCGGCGTGCCAGGTTGTACACATACGCCACTATATAGGCGCCTCCCTCGGTGGTAACGCAGGGGGGGTAGAGTAGGGCTGAGGCTTGGCCCGCTCTCACCTTTACCCTGGTTCTAATGAACCCCCTGGGAGGGGCTATTCTCCTCCACTCCTCTAGGGGCTTACAGTGCTCACCAGCAGTCCAGGGGGCTCCTATCCACGATATTGCTACCCCCTCGAAAATCCTCCTCCTCCAATCCACGCTTATGGGGGGCCAGACCCTTACCCCCCCGCTTGATGCACGCTTTCCCGGTTCCGTGGGGGCTCCGATTCTATTGAATATCTTAACCATGTTTTCAACGGCTTCTTCACCGTAAACCACAAGGTCTATGTCGCTTACTCCAACGGCCTCCATACCTATAGCCAGCGTGCCCGTGAGCCCCAAAGAATTGGGGTCAACGCCCCCCCGTTCAAGTTCAACTACCACCCTCAATAATATGTGGTCAAGGAGATTCCTCGGCGACCTCAACCTCTCCCACAAGGCCTCTATGGGGTCGCAGACATAGTAGGCCTGGTGACGTGGAAGCAGTGGCATCTCTGCGCCATAGAGCGGATCATACCACAGCTTTAGACCCACCCTCTTTGAGGCCGCCCTCGTACTCGCAGCATTATATTCCGACAGGACACGCCCGTAGGATACGGTGGAAATCCTCCAAGGCCCGGGAGGCTGGTTGGGGGCGTACTTAGGGATAACTGCGACATAGTCGGTCGGCACAGGAAGCGCTATTACCTGGTATACGTTGAGATATCTATCGACGAGTATCGAGCCATGCTTTGGGGGCCAGGCGACCTCGGATATCGGGTGACAAGATGAGAGTATCATCCTCTATCCACGCCTCTCCCTCGAACACGTATACCTGTGGAGGGAGCTCCTGGTAGCGCGTCCTCCAGGTCTCTAATAACGCCTCCGAATGACCTGCAATGAAGGTGTCGAGAAGCCTGGCCTTATACCTGGCGGGTACTAGGTATGACTCGCCCACATCCTCAAGCTCTATCAACGCCGAGAACCTGCCGAGGGGGATCCGGCGCCGGCAGGGTCTCTGTTCTATGCTTCTCAGTATACGCAACGTTACTCTCACCCCATCGCCAACGCAGGACTCAACGAGTTTGATGCTATACATGCTGGCTATAGGTTCAGCGACTCTATCACCACGGGGCCCGCAGGGGCTTAGGAGCCCTTTCCTGTGAAGCTCCACCAGCGAGGGGTAGACGTTGGGTCCATACAGCACTATATCCACGTCGCTGTGAGGTCCCTCCCCGTAGATAGCCCAGCTACCCGTAAGGCCGGCCCACT
Source organism: Acidilobaceae archaeon (assembly GCA_026985385.1). Taxonomy (GTDB): domain Archaea; phylum Thermoproteota; class Thermoprotei_A; order Sulfolobales; family Acidilobaceae; genus Calypsonella. Next base: position 15,568 of record JALSQM010000113.1, read on the forward strand.
CATAGTCTATGTCTTCGACTAGCCTAACCACGCTTCGAGGAAGGTCGCCCATCCTCGTCTTCAGAGCCGCTGAGGGGTCTATGCAAAGGCGCACTGCCCTAGCGTCAATGACGGGTACTAGGCGTGGCATGCAGTCTATGCGCCTGATAATCCATGGAGCGAGTAGCTCCAGTGCAGGCTCCCCGGGTTCGAGCCTTAGATTGCCTATACGGTAAGGAGCCACTATAAGACTGCCTGCTGGATGCTCGTAGCCCTTAACTATGAATGCTCCCTCGACTCCGCCTAAATCAGATAGTACTATTGATCCCTCAATGCATTTCCCTGGGTCATTGCTCCAGCCACCTGTCAAGGATTGCACCCATGCGCCTTGATGAAGGGTGTATCCTAGATGGTATAAGGTGGCTTCCATCGCAGGATCGGGCGTTGAACCACTCCCTACCCGTAAAGCCCTCGCGGCATGTAGCGTATTCGAGACCACACCTCTTTGAAGCCTCTATCACCGGTCTCAGCAGAGATTCCCTTAACTCTCTAGGCAAATAAGTGTAGCCACCCACCTTGACCCCCCTCTCTTTATATAATTTATATATTTTTTCTCCAATATTGTCGAGTTCATTTAACCCTCTGCGCATTCGGGCTAGATTGTCTGGCTTCGCCTTGTAAGTCGATGTAACTATAAACACTGCCCCGGCGTCCTTTAGCCTGCACACCAGCTCCTCGATATCGTAGGGATCATCATTCACATATGGTATTATCGGGTCTACCCTCACACCAACGGGTACACCTTCCCTGGCTAGAACCCCTATGGCAGTAACCCTTTCGAGAGGCTTCGGAGCGTTGGGCTCTATTACCCGAGCTACCCTCTCGTCGAGAGTAGTTACTGTGGGTGTAACGGCCACGTTCCCCCTAGCTATAATGTCGACGTCTCTAGTCACTAGGACGCCTTTTGTTGTAATGAGCACTCTAAAGCCCAGCGGCACTAGTACCTCTAGCGCGCGACGTGTAAGCTTGAAGAGATTCTCCTCTGGAGGATAGGGATCGCTACTTGTGCCTATATTTATCAGGGCCCCGGGAGGAAGCGTTTTCACGTCGTGAACCAGGTTTCTTATGAAATTCCTCTTCGGCGTGCTATCTCTTAGCCCTATGTAAGAGGTGGCGTAGCAGTAGAGGCACCTGAAGCTGCAGCCGGTATAGGGGTTCAGGCTATACTTGAAGGGACACGTGCAGAGAGGGCTCCCCCAAGGGTCGAAGGGTGTGATCACCCTTAGTCGCACCATGCAGGGACACCCAGCACCAGAAACAGTGCGGGCACGTAAGATGCGTTGAGGCCCGGGTTAGACTTGCCGCTATGCTGGCATAGGATCCTTCACTCTATGTTTGCGTGCCTCTCCCTCATTTCCTCCTCGCTTATACCCAGTTTTACCATTAGTTCATATATTATCCCATCCAGAAGTATCAGTGTGGTGTCCTCAAATAGAGTTCCTAGAGGTGCCAGGGGGGCGTGTATGCCCAGTATCTGGCGCGCAAAGTAGTCGTCCATCTTAAACGTCTCCTTTGTTCTGCCGGGCACACGGATAACTATATCTGCGAGCTTGCCGAGGGGGCTCTCGGGGAACGATGTTATAGCAGCTATCTTTGCTCCCACAGCCTTAGCCGCCTCTGCGGCCGTAACGATAAGTCTGGTCTTGCCGGAGCCTGATATCGCTATCACTAAATCTTTATCCGTTATACTCGGCACTATCGTGTCGCCTAATACATAGACGTTAAAGCCTAGATGCATTAGCCTCATAGCAAATGCCCTGCCAACGAGTCCACTCCTACCAGCACCCATAACCAGGATCTTGCGTCCCCCATTGGACTTATAGATCTCTACAAGCGTCTCTACGAGTTCCTCTATTTGGTTAGAGTCTATTTCATCGGCAGCCTTGAGTATGTAAGAGGCTATATTCCTCATCGCGGTGAGGGCAGGCGATTCCTCCACTCCCGCGAACCCCTCCATAGTGCAAGCGCCTAGAAGCGAGGGCTAAAGAGGCTTCCAGCTCCTCACACAAGCTGGGCCCCGCCGGTCTCACGTCCGCCGAGACCCCTCTAGGGGGATGAAGATGAAGGCGGAACGGTCAGGCGGGGTACAGCACCTTTGCGGGATGAAGTAACCCTAGCCCGAGCTAAGCCTCCGATCCCCGGAGGCCGTGAGGTCTGTCGAGCCGGTGCGGACCGTTGGGTACCCTATCCCCTTAAGAGTTAGACGGCTGCACCCCTGAAGCCGAGGGTTCTAGGGGTTAGAGCCTTGGAAGAGAACGGCCCCCAAGAGGGTAATAGGAGATCCTTAGCGAAGGTGGAGTATGCGGGATCCAGGTTACTTGTTGAAAGGGTGAGCGACTCCCTCTATAAATGCCCCATCTGCGGGGCACTATTCGCAACACCTAAAGACTTAGTTGCTCACATCATCGCGCATGCACTTGGGGTGACATCTAACAGGAAGCGGGCACCCGAGCGAGGGTAGACGCTAGGGAACTCGAGAATGTGGTGGCACACCTCGGCTTTGCCTGTTCTCGATGAGGCGCCGTCTAGGCAGCTGTCGCGGGGACTATGCTTTCACTAACTACATACTCGCCTGCAGCGAAGAGACGGGGATCCTCGTGTGTCTTAGTGTGCATAATATCTTCCTCGCCTACACCTTCACGCGACGCTAGAGCCTTAATTACCGCCCTAATTAGGGCGTCCTCTAAGCTCTCCTGGCTACAGGTGCTCCTAACCCATATCTTAACCCTACTCCCATCATTTAAAACAACATAATCCTCCTCCAGGGGGTAGACGCCTTCTTCATGGGTTAACTCATGGGTGAAACCTACTAGGGGATCGAACCCTATGGAATTAGCTACATCCACCCTCACGGCTACACCATATTCCCTTCTTATTCTATCGGCTGCATCGAGAATCCTATCCACAACTCTGGCATCGATTGCCTCGACGAGGACATTTATCACAGCAGAGCTCTGGTGGACCATTAAGCCTCTACCCCCTCATCCCCGGAGAGCAAGTGGGATATCCGGAAACCTAGCTGTGGAGGGGCGATATTAAACCGGTGACACCTCTTACCCACAAGGCAACCCTTATATACGCCTAAGCTCGCTTAGGGTAGGCTCGCCAAGGGTGATGGTCGACGCCTCCACTATCTCTTTTAGATGATCCTTATTCTCGGTCTTAACCAAAGCCATACAAGCCCTACACGCATTAATCACGTAGGCTATGGCAAGCTTTACTGGCGTGAGCCCCAAGCGCTCAGCGGCCTCCCTGATTCTATCGTTATAGTTCACCCTCCCCAGCTCTATGGCCCTATACGCCTGAATGAGCAAACCATTATCCTCCGCATATTTGATCAGAGACTCCCTCTCGGCATCTCTAGCTAATATGCTGTAATGTATCTGGTCGGCTACTATCTCGTGCTTCCTAGTGGCCTGCACGGCCTCCTCGAGTAGAGCTTTATCAAAATTGCTCACGCCGATAAACCTCGCCAAGCCTTCATCGGCTATTCGCTCGAGATTCTTAATCATAACGTCTATTCCAAGTGTATAATCGGGCCAGTGGATTAGTAGTAGATCTACTTCCTCAACTCCAAGCCTATTCAAGGAGGCCCTCGCCGCTCTAAGAGCTTCCTCAGGGCTCCTAAACCTATTGGGCGGGAGCTTCGTCGTCACAAAGACTTCATCCCTGCCTACCTCCTTAATTACCATCCCCACAAGCGCTTCCGCGGAGCCTCCCCCATATATTTCCGCTGTGTCAATAGTGTTTATTCCATACTCCATTACACCCTCTACGATCACGTCTAACGCCCTGCCTTCATCTCTAACGGCCCAAGTACCGAGGCCCACAACTGAGAGTTTCTCCCCTATCTTCTTGTAATGCCTGCGCGGTACCATCAATGTAACCGACCTCGCAAAGATAGGTAGCTCACCGCTATTTAAAAACTCGCGCCGCTATTAAGGGCTAAATTCAATGAGGCATCTAGAGAGGTAACAATCCTATTCGGGGGTCTTTTAGGCTCTTAAATCCGTGTGAGAGGCACTGGACACCCTGGGCGACCCCCGTGAACGAGTACCTAGACTTCGCAGTACGCGTTGTTAACTTAACTAACGCGCATAATCAGTGGAGGAGACTTAATGCAGTAAACCTCATAGCAAGCGAGAATGTTATGAGCCCATTGGCGCTCAAGGTTTATCTAAGCGATTTCATGTTCCGCTACGCTGAGGGGAAGCCCTTCAAGAGGTACTATCAGGGCACGCGATACATAGACGAGATAGAGGCCGGGACCCAGAAACTCGTAGGCGAGCTCCTGGGAGGAGCAGACGTTGACTTGAGACCCGTCAGCGGCACTATAGCTAATGCTACTGTGTTTAGAGTCCTCGCCGAGCCCGGGGACAGCGCTGTTATAGCCCCCGTTCAAGCGGGGGCGCATGTTAGCCACACAAAGTTCGGCACCTTGGGCGCGCTAGGGATACACCATATTGAAATGCCATATGACGCGCAAAACATGAATGTTGACGTGGATAAAGCTGTTAAACTCATAGAGGAGGTAAAACCGAAATTCATAGTGCTGGGGGGGAGCGTCTACCTGTTCCCCCATCCAGTAAAGGAGCTGGCTCCAGTAGCCCACAGCGTTGGAGCGAGAGTCGTTTACGATGCAGCCCACGTCTTAGGACTTATAGTGGGGGGCACCTGGCCTAATCCACTAGATGCCGGAGCTGACGTGATGACCGCATCAACCCACAAGACGTTCCCAGGCCCTCAGGGGGGCCTCGTGGCCTCGAGGAATAAGGATCTATTTAAAAAGATAAGCAAGGTCGTCTTCCCTTGGTTCGTAAGCAACCATCACCTCCACAGGCTACCGGCCACCGCTATAACTGCTATCGAGATGAAACTATACGGTCAACAGTATGCACGCGACATAGTAAATAACGCTAGAAGACTTGCAGAAGCCCTAGCAGCGGAGGGGTTTAAGGTACTCGGAGAAGCGCTAGGGTATACCAAGAGCCACCAGGTACTAGTCGATGTGAGGGCCCAAGGTGGAGGAGCGAAGGCGGCCACCCTCCTCGAGCAAGCAAACATAATCGTCAACAAGAACTTACTCCCCTATGATAGACCCGAAGATGTAAAGGATCCCAGCGGCCTCCGACTGGGAGTGCAGGAGATGACCAGATACGGTATGGGCAGGGATGAAATGGAGGAGATAGCTAGATTCTTTAGGGAGGTACTGATAGAAAAGAAGGACCCGAAAGAGGTGGCAAAGAGGGTAACTAGCTTCAGGTCGAACTTCTTAGAGGTAAAATACGCGCTTAGCGAAAAGGACCTGGGAGTCACGGCTCACACGCTACTTGACCTATCAAAGTAGCGAACTATCTAGTCATCTACTCAACCCCGGCGGAAGGTAAATAATGCCCCGGAACAGGTAATAACCTGCGCGCCGACCCGCGGACAGGGGCGTTGGGCCCCTCCGGGATGAGAGCGGGTACTGGTGATCCAGCCGTGCCACCCTCCAATTATCAAGGCCCCCCAGAGGCTTGGATAATAGCTATAGGTAACGAGCTACTTATCGGCCGTATAGTTGACACTAACTCGGCTTGGCTTGCGAGGAGACTTACCTTCCTGGGTTTCCGGGTTAGGAGGATAGTTAAGGTGCCGGATGAAATATCCGATATAGTTGAAGAGCTGCGCCGCGCCATTGAGAGGGCTAGTGTAGTAATCACGACGGGGGGCTTAGGCCCTACCTATGATGACAAGACCCTTGAAGCCGTGGCAAAGGCTACAGGCCGCGAACTCGAGTTAAACGATGAGGCGTTGAGGATGGTAGCCGAGTTTTACTCTAAGAAGAACCTACCCCTTACACCTGAGAGGGAGAAGATGGCTAAACTCCCCAGGGGCTCCAAGCCCCTCCCTAACCCTGTAGGGGCCGCTCCCGGAGTATTGTTAGAGTTAGGGAAGGACAAAATAATAGTGTCACTCCCCGGAGTCCCGTCTGAGATGAAGGCTATATTCGACTCCCATGTAGCTCCACGCCTTGAGGCCCTTGCTCCCCCGCGGGCACTCTGGGAGTGCTCCCTGATTATAGAGGGGATCCCGGAGTCGACGTTAGCACCTATTATAGAGGAGATTGCTAGGCGAAACCCTACCGCATACATTAAAAGCCACCCGAAGGGCCACGAGGTAATGGGTCCCGTAATTGATCTGAGAGTTCTAGCGAGTGCACCGGATGAGAGTGAGGCGAAGATCATAGCTGAGAGTATAATAGAGCGCTTCTACAACGAGGTGATCAAACTTGGCGGCAAAATTTCTCAGAGGACCTGTGGGAAGCCAAGTTAAGCTCTTCCTAGCATTTGCAGTTATTGGGGCTACACTTTCGGCGATAGCAGCCATGCACTCGTGGTGGATCATGTTCTACGCTTCACTAGCCTTTCTAGCCGCATCTCCCTACATAGCATCACTCCTCGTCTACATTAAGCTTAGGAGGAGTGGAGACTATAAGTGAGGCTATATTCCCTCGACTAGGAGTCCAGAATAGGGGTGTAGAGCATGAGCGAAGAGGAGATTAGGGGCGAAGCTACTAGCAGCGGACAGCGCGGGAGCATTCAGAGGAATAAAGATGGCGTAGTAGTAAGTGGGGACCCGGAAATCGTAGAGAGGGTTATAAAGGCGCTCAAGGAGGTTTATGACCCGGAGATACCCGTTAACGTTTACGACCTCGGCTTGATATACGAGATCCACGTAGAGAAGGGTAAGTCAGGTAGGCCAGTGGTATACATACTCATGACGCTAACCGCTCCCGGCTGCCCTGTAGCGGGTACGGTAGCTGCATTTGCCGAGGAAGCCGTGCGTGAGGCGGTTCCAGAAGCGGAGGATGTAATAGTGGAGATAACGTTTGATCCTCCATGGGATCCCGACAGGGTTACAGAGGAGGGTAGGGAAATGCTTAAAGCTATATTCGGCTATGACGTGGTGGAACAGTGGAAGAAGCAGCTCCAGATGCAGCAGGCCACCGAGGAGGGTGGAGGTTAGAGGCTTGAGTGAAGTAAAAAGGAGGCTCAGGGAGCTCCTCGACATAAAAGACGAGTGGATTCTCGCAGCACTCTATTCCGATCCGCGGGTTAGAGAGATCAACGAGAGGCTTGTTGAGAGGTGGGAGAGATCCGGTATGAAAGGTGACCCACTGGATTATGCCTCAGAGGCCGAGGCTAGGATACTGCTCCACTTAGTAGAGCAGTACGCCTTCATGAGCCCGGAGGCCGCTCGACGCCTCACCCTCGGGAGAATGGCCTCCCCGGGCTCGGGGGGTAGCCGCCAGCTAGAGGAGGATAGGCACTCAGGGCTAGGTGAGATCCTTAGGAGGCTCCTCGGGGAGTCTAAGCGTAGGCACAGAGGCTAAGAATAAGAGTGCTACCAGGCTTATGCGGGCCTTTTGGGTCTGGGCTTTATATAATCCTTGGGAGCGGCCTCGAAGGGTTCCAGGTATTTCCTGAGAGCCTTAGGTATAATTACTGTCCCGTCTGGCTCCTGGAAGTTCTCTAGTATGGCTGTTATTGTTCTAGTAGACGCTATTGCCGTGCTGTTCAGCGTGTGAACATAGCCCCTCTCCATACCCTTCCTCCTAACAAGCCTTATCCCAAGCCTGAAGGCTTGCCAGTCCGTGCAGTTGCTGGCACTAACCATCTCCCTATACCTGCCCTGCGCGGGCATCCATGCCTCTAGATCATACTTCTTAACGGCGCAGGCCCCGAGATCCCCTGATGGTATGTTTATCACCCTAAAGGGTATTCCAAGCTCTTTGAATAGTTCCACAGCATTTCCTATGATCTCCTCGTGGAGCCTCCTGCTATCCTCTGGTAGAGAGTAGACGAACTGTTCCACCTTGTGGAACTGGTGTACTCGGAATATACCTTTAATATCCCTGTTACCGGCCCCCGCCTCCTTTCTGAAGCAGGGGCTCACCCCCACGAGCTTCTTGGGGAGTTCGTCATCGTATATCTCTTCTCCGGCGTAGAGAGCCGCTAACGGGTGCTCCGCCGTTGCAATTAAGTAGAGATCCTCTCCCTCAATCTTATATATAGCGTCCTTGAACGTTTCAACATCGATAACCCCATTTATTACCTTGTACCGGAGCATGTAGGGTGGAAGCACCAGCTGGTAGCCCTTGGAAGTGAGCCTGTCTATAGCGAAGAGTAGGAGGGCGAAATCAAGCCATACTATGTCCTCGAACAGGTAGTAAAACCTTGAGCCCGCTACATCCCCCGCCTTGAGGGTGTCACCCAGCTTAAGGACGTTCTCCAGCATGTCGGCATGACCCACAGGCCTCCAATCTATAACCTCGTAGTCCACATTGAAGCCTCTCTCCCTAGTCTCTTTGAGAAACGCCTCCTCATGGCCCCTCCACACGCGAGGCTTGCCCCAGTACATAACCGGGACGTAAGCGTCTTCCTCTCCTATGGGCACATCCTCTTCTATAAGGTTTGGGAGGGCGTAGAGTAGCCTCCATCTGCGCTCATCTAGCTCTTTAAACCTCTTCTCTAATTGCTCCCTCCTCTTAATTAACTGTCTAGCCTCCTCTATTAGCTTCCTCCTCTCCTGGGGATCCTTCGTCTGGGCTATCATCTTCGTAACAACGTTATGGGTATGCCTCAGCTCGTTCAGCTCAACCTGTATCCGACGCCATTCAAGATCTACGGAGTAGGCCTCATCCACTATACTCGGATCCATGTATCTCTTGCGGAGGACATCCTTCAAGAGCTCCGGGTTACTCCTCAGCACCTCTAGGACACTCCACTGAGCCAACACCCGCACCCCCAAGACCCTCGGGAGTCAAGGAGCTAGGGACTTAAGTAGGAAAGCCCGCAGGCTCGGGGGGCGGAAACCCTATTGGAGGATCCTACCTTACCTAGAGACTAGGTGTGGGCGGCGATGAGGAGTCCTAGCCAGCCCGAGGGCCTGTCTGATGCGGAGTGGACCACATGCTGAGCCGCCCTAGGCGCCTAGCCTCCTCCTCATCTTGGCGATTGACTCGGCCTCTTCGAGTATGCTTTTGGCGTCACTGTTCAGCTCCCTGGTGGAGGGATCCTCCTCACTGGGCACTGGGATTCCCGAGGCTTGGAGGAGGCCCCTCAGCGACTCGTCGATCTCTAATATGAGGGAGGCGGCTTGGGGCGGTAGGCTAGTAGCGAGATCCCTGAGTATGCCCGAGGCTCTGGCGGCCTCTCCTAAAGTTTTATCTAGAGCGATACCTGTAGCAACGAATATCTCCAGCTTCAATGCTATGTAATCTAAGAGCTCCTTTATTTTCGCCGTATTACTTAAAACCTGTGAGGCTAGGCTATTATCTTCAACCATTTTTAGTCTGCCCTCAAGCCTGGCGATAGCCAGGCGCGCAAGTCTCACATTTTGCAGTGCTCTCGCGGCAAGTATTCTAGGGTTAGCGCCGCGCTTTACCTTCACCAAGCCTCTCCCCGCCCCGCGGGGCCGGAGGCTCTCTCGGGTCTCCTACTTAAAAAAGAGGCATGCCTTCCGCTATCCTGTCCACTTGTAGATGAACACTATAACGGCGAGTATCCTAGCATAGGATCCCCTGACATCTGCCGCGTCCGTTGGGCATCCTATGGACATGTTGACTAGAGCGAATCTATGCAGTTTTACGGGCTCAAGCATTGCCACGGTGTCCTCCGTTTGCAGCACCGAGGGAAGTACCAGTGGATGCGTGTTATTGATCCTACTCAGTATGGTTTTGCAGCCATTATCTATTATGAACCTGTTGAAGCCCCTGTTTAGACTGTAGAGCCCGTATACCATGAGCTTGTAGAGGAGAGTATTATAGACTAGCTCCTTGTATGCCTTGGGTATCCCCACAAAGCCCGGGAAGTGGTGGTAAGCCACGCCAGCCCTGTATACTGTGGTAGAATAGTTTGTACCGAAGGGTGTAGGGGCGAAGGGGTTTATCCTATAGCCTATTCTAAGCATTTGGAATGACTTGGGTAAGTCACCCTCGCCGTGGACAATGAATACATCTGTATCATTTACCCTATGCACGCTCGGGACGGGTAGTATTCTAAGGGTCCCGTTGTCGTAGATCGCATAGAAGACGTCGTAGAATACTATGTAGGTCTCGTTTGGCTTGGCGTTGAAGTATTCCTTTAGTATAGCGGAAGCTCCGTCCTCCGTCCCCGTAAGCAGCCTTGCGAGAAGCCTTATCTGAGTCTCGTTGAGGGTCGCTCCATCGGCTACCGTGGGTCTCCCGGTATTGACTGTTATCCAGTATCCATAGTCCCACCACGACACTATGAGGGCGTTGGGTGGAGTATGCTCCTTGATATACTTGAGCGCGTTTATCCACGCATAGTTTATCGGGGCCACTATTACGGTCTTATTGCCCTTCCTCAACTCTAGAGAGCCCAGCATCGACGTCATTATTGCTGGCGCCTTGTAGGCGTTCATTGCATAGGCGGTGTTTAGACTGAACGCTGTCCCAGCTATGACTATTATCACTATAGTAAGAGCCATCGAGGCCTTTAGCTCGTCAACTCGGAGAGCCTGCTTCTTTCTCTTCTTGTGGCCTCTGACCTCCTCGCCTCCCCCGAAGAGCCCCGTGAATATTCCAGCGGAGAGGGCGTTGAAGGACGCAGCCATTTCTGTGAAGTAGCTCATATTCTTGTTGGCATACATAAGTAGTATTGACGCTATGAATACCGCCAGCATAAGAGCGCCCTCGAAGCTCCTTAAGCTACCAGTCGCCACCTTATAGAGGATTGCTACTATGCCTGCTAGAGTTAAGATAAGAGCTATACCGTATTCCCTAAATATGGAGGACCACGGCGCGGGCATATGCTCCTGGACGCTCTCCACGAGGGGGCTCACTTTCTTTACTCCGAGGGCGGCGAGCGCTCTACCTCCTAGACCAGTATAGCCTGAGGCTACCGCGCTAGCAACTATTATTAACAGGGCGGTAATTAGCCATGCCTGGATTTTCCAGTTATAGGTGCCGCCGAGGATTCTGTAGAGGAGTAAAGACAAACCATATACTATGGGTGCTGAGATGATTAGTAGCCCAAAGATCCTTTTGATGAAGAGCAAACCAAAGGATGGGTCGAGCGATAGGGTAAAGTACATCGCTAGTGATGTAGGCAAGTATAGTGTGAGTAAGTCTTTCTCATTAGGCTTCCTCAGGAAGGGGTCTATAACCGCCGCTAGTACAACTAGCCCTATCGCTACGGCGTAGCCTCCCCAGAGGAATCCCACAAAGCCTCCCGTAATGCCTGATAGGATCGACAGAGTCAAGCGCTTGCGCGTGCTAGCGCTTCTATACGCCTCGAGGGCGAGCCATAGGAATAGCACGAGTACGGGGAAGGCGACTCCTATCTTCTCAACGAAGCCCACTGTAGTCCTCACTATGGCTCCGGGGGTTAGCGAGTAGAGGGTAGCCGCCACTAGACCCCCCAGCTTGGAGCCTGTGAGCCTATAGACGAAGAAGAATACGATTATCACGCCAAAAGCGGCTGCTATCGGTGGTATTAGAGCTACCCACTCCCGCAGGGTTAACCCGAACTTCTCGACTATGGGATAGGTAGCGGCAGCGAGCCAGGGTAGGCCGAGCCTAGCAGATGAAAGGAAGTTTCTGCCCTCGGGGTACCAGAACACTTTTACGTCCTTTAACCCCGAGAAACTGAAGAGGCCGTGGTTGTGGAAGTACTCGGCCATCCAATACTCTATCCAGGGGTCACTCGCGTCCAGCTCGAGACGGTAATGGATGGCTGGGAGTAATCTAAGGTAAACACCTACTGCTAAGACGGCTATTAACACGGCTATCGTTAAGGGGGTCGATACCTTCGATGCAGTCATGTAGAGATCTGCCAGGCTGATGCTTCTCCTCCCCTTCCGTTTAGACGGCCTTCTCGTTCTCCCCTTCGCCACACCCAGCCCCTCGGAGGTATATGGACTCCTCCAACCCCCCTAATAATGCGTTGCTTCTGGGTGAAAGCTTTTAATATCGCTTAACAGGAATGTAACATCTGGTGTTACATTTTGAGACGCACGAGGGTTCTCATTCTGGGGGCTGGAGGAAGGGATTTCCACAACTTTAACGTCTTCTTCCGCGATAACCCGAACTATGAAGTAGTAGCGTTCACGGCCACCCAGATTCCCGGCATAGTGGGCAAGAGGTATCCCCCGGAGCTGGCGGGCAACCTTTACCCCGAGGGGATACCCATACTTCCAGAGTCTTCGATGGAGGATATAATCAAAAGACTGGGCGTGGATGTGGTAGTGCTCGCGTATAGCGATCTAACTTACAGCGATGTAGGAGAGAGGCTCAGCCGCGCCTTAGCGGCGGGCGCCTCCTTCCTCGTCCTAGGCCCTAGGGATACAATGCTTGAGAGCTCGAAGCCCGTGATAGCTGTGACAGCCGTGAGAACGGGAGCCGGGAAAAGCACTGTTTCCAGGGCCGTGGTAAGAGAGTTGACCAAGAGAGGTTATAGAGTAGCCCCAATAAGGCACCCCATGGCATACGGAGACCTCGCGGAGATGGCTGTACAGAAGTTCGAGAGAATGGAAGACCTAGACAAGTATAACGTAACAGTCGAGGAGCGAGAAGAGTACGAGCACTATCTCCGCATGGGGCTACCTGTTTACGCTGGGGTAGATTATGGTAAGATCCTAGCCCTAGCGGAGAGAGAGGCAGACATCATCTTATGGGATGGGGGGAACAATGATTGGCCATTCATAAGGCCGGACTTCATGATTACTGTAGCTGACGCTCTAAGGCCTGGCCAGGAGATCTCAAGCTTCCCGGGCGAGGTTAACGTGAGGATGGCTGATGCAGTCATCATAAACAAGGCCGACCAAGCAGCCCCAGAGGCGGTTGACACCATAAAGAGCAACATCAAAAGGGTTAACCCTAAAGCCAAGATTTCAGTCGCCAAGAGCGTGGTTACCGTGGACAATCCTGACCTCATTAAAGGCAGGAGGGTTCTTGTACTCGAAGACTCGCCTACCGTGACCCACGGAGGCGCACCCTATGCTGCAGGTTATGTAGCCGCTAAGAAGTATGGCGCTAAAGAGATCGTGGATCCCAGACCATACGCCGTCGGCATAATAAAGGCGATGTATGAGAAGTACCCCCACATGGCAGAGGTGCTTCCCAGCACGGGCTACAGCGGCGATCAATTAAGGGACTTAGAAGAAACCATTAGAAGGACTCCAGCAGACGTCGTTATACTCGGGACACCCGCCGATATAACGAGGCTCATTAGGATAGATAAGCCGGTCGTCCGGGTGTCCTACGAGCTAGAGATAGTAGAAGGCCCTACTATAGATGAGCTTATTGATGAA
>JALSQM010000114.1 GCA_026985385.1 Acidilobaceae archaeon
TAGGCCCCAGCCACCGCTCTCCGAGGCGTAGACCAGGGCCGCCCCGAAGCTCCACTCGAGCCTGTAACCGTGGGACTCAACGAGATCCAGTGGAGACCAGGCATTCACGCCTAGGGCACCCGAGCCCCGGGGAAGGCGGGTGGCTCGCGGGCTTAAGCCCTAGTCGGATGGCGTGCGCGGGCTACCTTGAGGGGACCTATAAAGACATTAATATGCTAATTTAACAACTATTCATTGGGGATCCTCCGGCGTTGGCCGTGCCTTCGATAGTCGTGGGCGTCATGGGGGATTTTACATCGTGGAGGCAGGCCTCCTACGAGGTGGAGCTTCCGCGAGGTAGTGAAGGGTCGAGGCCGGGGGAGCCCAAGCTCGTTGAGAGTCGTATGAGCACTATAGCCCTCTTCAGCTCGTTGAAGGAGAGCGGTGAGGAGCCGAGTTTAATAGTAGTGGCACCTGAGACCCTCGCAGCCCTAAACAGGTGGAGGAGGGCGGGCAGCAGCTATGAGCCTATAGAGGAGGCTAGGGGTCTGCCGGATCCCGTTGAGAGCCTACAGGGTGCTGAGGGGTATTGCCCCCAGGTATATACCAGCTTCCTCGGGGGGCTCGCCGGCTTCCTAGCTAGGTGGATTCGAGGGGAGGCCAGCGAGAGGGGGGTTGAAGTCGAGCCAAGCGTCAGCGTTGCCCCGGCCGTGGGGGATTACACGTACACGCCAGTAGAGGGCCCCAGCTCCCGGAGGAGGGCCCGGTGGCTCCTTAGGGGGCCCCAGGGTCTTAGCCCGTTCTCGCTCTTCGCCTCCACCGCGCTGCTAGCCGTGCTGAGGGGCCTGCTACGCGCTGGGGAGCGCGCCGGGGAGGAGGGCCTTGTTAGGCTCTACGTCGACCTAACACACGGTGTTAACTACACCTCCACGGCCCTCTACAGGGCGGCGCTCGCAGCCGCTAGGATCTACTCACTCGCGAGCGGCTCCCGGGTCTTGCTGGCGGTCTACAACAGCGACCCATACCCCAGAGGCGGTGGTGCCGTTGAGAAGCCGGTGCTAAAGCTGTGGCTTATAAGGGAGGAGACGGTTTCACCCTCGGCCGCGGCTAGCAGGGCGTTCTACATGACCCTACTACCCCATCTGCGGGGCACTAGTAGGGGTGTCCTAGCGTTCAAGCTTGGATCCGCGCCGGAGTATTGCAAGAGATACAACGGCGATAATAAAAATAATGAGTGCGTAAAGCTATATAGGATCTTCAATGGGGAGCTGAGGGGCTACGAGAGGGGCATCGGCGGTAGAGTAAACTATAGGGATTACACTGTGATGGCCTCGGTGGCTGTCTTCTACGGCCTCCCCCTCCTGCTCCTCCAGGCGGGTGGCGCCTTCCTCGAAGCCTCCGGTGTGGGGGAGAAGAGTTCGATCCTCGAGGGGCTAGTGGGGGTATTAGAGAGGGCCCCCCACCTACTCTGCCTCAAACCCGACGCCGACTCCGTTGAGGTTGCCAGGCTTGGGGGCCTGGATTTCGACCACACTAGAGCCTTACTGGCGCTGGCGGCCTACGCAGACTATGCCCAGAGCGTCTATGCCGCCCTCAAGACCTCGGGGGAGGCCTTCTGGGAGTCGTGGGATGCTCAAGCCAGAGCCCCGGGGAGGGCGGTGGCGTCGATTAGAGCCCTCAAGGAGCTGGTGGAGAGGCTCCCAGGGCCCAACTACTACATAGCCAAGACCGAGGTCTCCAACCTAGAAGAGGCCTCCAAGTGCAACAATATAGGGAGGTCGGAGCTCTACGAGAGGATATGCAGGGCGGCACGGAGCGGGAAGAACCAGCCGGCACCGGAGGGTCTGAGGGGCTTCGACGAGCGCACCTTCACGGCTCACG